>CAYVUM010000016.1:0-43148 GCA_964454795.1 uncultured Rhodospirillaceae bacterium | reverse complement strand
TTCACTCTCCAGAGTTATGGCGTTCCCGTGGTCCTTTTGCCTGAGAGTTTCCGGGGCGGTTGCTCCTTCGGCGCCGGCTCAACGCCGGTCTCTCCCAGGGGAACGCCTTGCAGAATAGGGGCCGGCCGCCGGGCATGCAAGCCCGGGCGGGCCGGCCGCGGCCCGGCGTGGAGTGCCCGAGCCGCCGATTCGCCCCTGCATCGCCCGGACCCGGTCTCGGTACGGCCTTGACGTTGCAGCTTCGCCATGCCCCCATTTCGAGCTGAAGGCCGTCAGGCGAACCAACTGTTTGACCGGCCCGCCTGAGCTGACGCCGTCCGCCTCCCGCGCGACCTGCGTTGACGGTTGGCGAAGCCGAGACTTATATGATCGGTCTCCTCAGACCTGATTGCCGTAGGGCCCGTTCGGCGGCTTTTCTCCCCGTCTCCCTTGAAGGTACGGTATGTTCGACGGAAAGAATATCCTTATCACTGGTGGTACCGGCTCGTTTGGCCAGAGAATGACCAAGACTCTGTTAGAGCGATATTCCCCGTCAAAGCTGATCATTTTTTCCCGTGACGAGCTCAAGCAGTTCGAAATGTCCCAAGTCTACCACCAGGACTGCATGCGCTACTTCCTGGGCGATGTGCGGGACCGTGACCGCCTGCAACAGGCGATGCGCGGGGTGGATTTCGTCGTCCACGCCGCCGCCCTTAAGCAGGTGCCGGCCGCCGAGTACAATCCGATGGAGTGCGTCAAGACCAACGTGCACGGGGCGGAAAACGTCATCTTTGCGGCGCTCGCCTGCTCCGTACGTCAGGTGATCGCCATGTCCACGGACAAGGCGGCGAACCCGATCAATCTGTACGGAGCGACCAAACTCTGCTCGGACAAACTCTTTGTTGCGGCCAATAATATCGCCGGCGGCCACGTCACACGTTTCTCCGTTGTGCGCTATGGCAACGTCGCCGGCTCCCGGGGATCGGTGGTGCCGCTCTTTCAGCGCCTCGCCCAGAACGGCGCCGAGCACCTCTCAGTCACTCACCCCGATATGACCCGCTTCTGGATCACCCTGGACCAGGGCGTCCAGTTCACTCTCGATGGGTTTTCGCGTATGAAGGGCGGTGAGATTTTCGTGCCGAAACTGCCATCGGTGCGGATCCTTGATCTGGCCGCGGCAATCGCGCCCGATATGCCCGTGAAAATCGTTGGCATCCGCCCCGGCGAGAAGCTCCATGAGACCATGTGCCCGGCCGACGATTCCCACCTGACCTTGGAGTTCGAGGACCATTACGTCATCCGGCCGACGATCCGGTTCACCGACTGGAACGTGGATTATACGGTCAACAAGCGTGGCGAGCGGGGAACCCCGGTCGCCGAAGGCTTTGACTACAGTTCGGGAAAAAACCGCCATTTTCTGACCGTCGCGGAAATTCAGGAGTACAACGAGGGCCGGTGCGCGTGATCCCCTATGGGCGACAGTCGATCGGCGGCGACGACATCGCCGCTGTTATCGACGTCCTGCAATCGGATTTCCTCACCCAAGGTCCGGCCGTGCCCCGGTTTGAGGCGCGGCTGTGCGCGGTCGCGGGCGCCCGCTATGCCGTTGCCGCGAACAGCGGCACGTCGGCGCTGCATCTCGCCTGCCGGGCGCTCGGGGTCGGACCCGGCGACCGGGTGTGGACCGTCCCGATCACCTTCGTCGCCTCGGCCAATGCCGCCCTTTATTGTGGGGCAGGTATCGATTTCGTGGATGTGGACCCCGAAACCGCAAACATCAGCGTCGCCAGTCTGGAGGCGAGACTGACCGCGGCGGCGCGAGATCGCCGGCTGCCGAAAGCTCTCATCGTCGTCCACTTCGCCGGCCAGCCCTGCGAGATGGCGAGGATCGGGCCGCTGGCCGCCCGCCACGGCGTCCGGGTGATCGAGGATGCTTCGCACGCCCTCGGCGCCCGCGACGGCCCGACCCCGATCGGCGCCGGCGAGCACTCGGCGATCACCGTGTTCAGCTTCCATCCGGTCAAGCCGATCACCACCGGCGAAGGTGGCGCAGCGGTCACGAATGATCCCACATTGGCCCGGACCATGGCCCGGCTCCGCACCCACGGGATCACCCGCGAAACCGCAGAGATGGCCGGCGAGAGCCACGGCCCCTGGTACTATGAGCAGCTTGACCTGGGGTTCAACTACCGGCTGACCGACCTTCAGGCCGCGCTCGGCGAGGCCCAGCTTCGCCGCCTGGACAGCTTCATCGACCGCCGGGCAGCCCTCGCCGCCCGCTACCACGACCTCCTCCGCGGGACAGCCGCCCGCCCACTGACCGTGCGGCCCGACATCCGCCATGGCTGGCACCTCTTCGTGGTCCGCGTTGATGGCGGGAGCGGTTTCGGCCCCGACCGGCGGCGCGCCGTGTTCGAGGGCATGCGGGCGCGGGGGATCGGGGTCAACGTCCATTACATCCCGGTGCACTTGCAGCCGCATTACCGCCGGCTCGGCTTTGCCCGCGGCGACTTTCCCGCGGCCGAGGCCTACTACGACCAGGCGCTGACCTTGCCGCTCTTTCCGGCGCTCACCGAGGCGGATCAGGATGCTGTGGTCCGGGCGCTCGGCGAATGCCTGGGCTGAAGGACCGTCCAGTGCCACGCGAACACCCCGACCATCCCGATCCGCCGCCGGGCTACGTTCGCCAGTCCCTGCACATTCTCGGACCCTGGCGGTTCCGCCTCCCGCCGATGGTCATCGCCTTCGTCGCCGCCGCCGCCCTGGACCTGCTCGGCCTTGGTCTGATCATGCCGTTTGTCAGCCTGGTCTCCGGCGAACTGCCGGCGGATGCCTGGTGGCTCGCCGCTCTCCGCGACCGGCTGGGGATCTCCGGCGACCAGGAGATCCTCACTGTTGTCGGGCTGATGCTCATCGGCCTGTTCACGCTTAAGGGGGGCATGGCGTTCTGGGTGCAGCGACGGATCCTGCGCTTCAGCTATGACCTTCAGGCCGACCTGCGCCTCCGCCTGCTGCGCGGCTACCAGGCGGCGCCCTACACGTTCCACATGCACAACAACAGCGCCGACCTGATCAACCGGATGCTGAGCCACGTCAGCCAGTTCTCGAAGGGCGTGGTCGGCTCCGCTCTCCGCATCGCCAGCGAGGGACTGAGCGTCTGCGTGATCGTCGCCTTGCTGATCTGGGCAGACTGGGTGGCCACCGCGGCCGTGCTGGTCGTCCTGGCGCTGACCGCCCTCGCCTATGACCGCCTCGTCCGCGCCCGACTTCGGTCGTACGGCGAGGAGGTGGCGCGGGCCTCGGAGGACATCATCCGCAGCGCCCGGGAAGCCATCCTCGGCTTGAAGGAGATCCGCATTCTCGGCCGCGAAAGCTACTTCCAGCACCGTACGGCCCAGGCCGCTGCGACGCTTGCCCGCGCCAACACCCACGTGGCCGCACTGAATGTGGCGCCGCGATACATGATCGAGATCGTCCTGGTAACCAGCCTTGTGCTGCTGACCCTGATCATGGTCTCCCGCACGCCGTCTGATCAGGCAGCCCTGCCCATCCTCGGTCTGTTCGCGGCTGCAGGGCTGCGGCTGATGCCGTCGGCCAACCAGATCCTGACCAGCGTCGCGAGCCTCCGCTATTCCTCCAGCTTCGTGCGGGAACTCTACCGCGATCTGGTCGCGACAGAAGGCCTGGAACCGACGTCCCCGGCACCGGCCGCGGCCGCCGTGGCGTTCAAGACCCTGCGGTTCGAGTCGGTGTCGTACCGCTATCCCGACGCAACGCACAGCGCCGTTGCGGACCTGAGCTTTTCCCTCGATCGCGGCGAGGCCCTCGGTCTGATCGGTGCGTCCGGCGCTGGCAAGAGCACCGTGGTCGATCTCCTTCTCGGCCTGATTCCGCCCAGCGACGGGGTGATCCGCCTGGACGGGACCGACATCCAGAAGAGCCTGCGCCGCTGGCAGGCGCAGACCGCCTATATTCCACAGTCACCGATCCTCATTGACGACTCGGTTCGCCGCAACATTGCGCTTGGCGTGCCCGATCCGGAGATCGATCCGGACCGCCTCGCCGAAAGCCTGCGGATCGCCCAGCTGACCACCGTGGTCGAGGGCCTGCCTGCAGGTCTGGACACGGCGATTGGCGAAGGTGGTCTGCGCCTCTCCGGCGGCCAGCGGCAGCGCATCGCCCTGGCCCGGGCGCTCTATCACCATCGCGACGTGGTGGTGATGGACGAGGCCACCTCGGCGCTCGACGAAGCGACCGAGCAGGACATCGTCGCCGCCCTGCAGGCGCTCAAAGGCCGCCTGACCCTGGTCGTGATCGCCCACCGCCCCAGTACCGTGCGGGTCTGCGACGTTGTGCACCGGCTTGTCGATGGCCGGCTGGCCGACTCCGCCCCGACCGCCGGTGTCGCGGCCGTCGCAGGCGGATTGCAGCGTGTCTGAGGGCGACGTTCGCCACGATCGGCAGCCCGAGCGGATGCGCGGAACGCCGCGATGACCGGCACTGGCACGATCTACATCAAATCCGTCACGCCGCTGTGGCTCGACATCGCCGGGCACTTGCGCCAGCACCACGGCTGGGCGCCGCGGCTATGGGTCACCGCGGACACACCGGCGATCGCCCAGGTCAGCGACCGGTTCCCCGAGGCCCGGATCTACCGCCACGCCGACGCCCTGCGCGGCCTCTGGCCGCAAGCCGTAACCTGCACCAGCCGCCGTCCGGTGGACGCGGCCGTTCTCGGCGAGCTCGCCGCACACGAGCCGATCTTCTACGCCATGATCGAGCGGTGGAGCATCGATGCCGGCCGGATCACCTGGGACGCGGCCCGGCAGTACTATCTCTCGCTTCTGCGCACCTGGCTGCGGCTGATCGACAGCCTCGAAGCAGAGATCATCGTCTGCCCGACGGTTCCGCACCGCCTTTACGATTACGTTGCGTACCTGGCCGCGAAAGTGACCGGGATCCCCTTTCTGATGGTCGACCAGACCGGGGAGTTCCTGAAGTCTGACGCAGGCGCCTGGGGGCTCGACTTCGTCATCTGGACAATCGGGGACCGGACCCGACCGTTCCGGGAGGCCGCGCTGACCGCCGGACCGCCGTCGGCCGCCGCTCGCCGCCACCTGGAAGACGGCCGCCGCGACTATGCCATCGCCAAGCCGGGGTATTTTGCGGCAAAAGAAGACGCGCTGAACCGGGCGCTGGCGCAGCGGCGGATGGTCGACCGGATCCCCACTGGCCTGCGGCTCGCCGCCTCCTACGCCGTCAAGCGCTGGGCGGGCCGGGGGAATGAGCCGCAGGAGCGGCTGTGGTTTCCGCCCGGCGCAACGACCATGGACGATACACCCCGGCTGGCGACCGCGGCCCAGGTCACCCGCCATCACCGCGGCCTGATCCGCCGCGCCGGCCGGGCGCTTGCCTGGTACCGCAGCCACGCCGCCCCGCCGCCGGCCGGCCGGCGCCCTTACGTCTATTTTGCCGCCAGCTACCAGCCGGAGCGCAATTCGGTTCCCGATGCCGGCCGGTTCCACGCCGAGGAGACCAGCATCGCGCTGTTGGAGGCGATCACCCCGGAGGGCTGGGAGATCTGGTACAAGGAGCACCCGACCAACTTTCGCCCGCCAATCCGCCGGGACAACGCGCGGTCTGTGGTGCTGTACGAAAAGCTCAAAGCGATTTCGCCGCGGCTGCACTTCGCCGCCCTGGATGCCGACCCCTTCGCGCTGATCGACGGGGCGAGAGCTGTGGTCACCACCACCGGGACCACGGGGTGGCAGGCGCTGGTCCGGGGCGTTCCGGCGATCGTTCTCGGTGACGGGTGGTATGCCGGCTGTTCGGAGGCGTTGCGGGTCTCAGGGCCTGCGGACGGCCGGGCAGCGATGGCTCGCATCATCGCGGGCTTCCGCCCCGATTTCGCCGGTGTGTGCCGCTACGCTGCTGCTCTTGAGACAGTTTGCCGCGACCTGGGATTTCGCCGCGACCAGGATGTCGGCCGGCTGCGCGAAACCGACCCGGCCCGCTACGGTGAGCATCTCGCCGCCATGGCTGCGGCACTGACCGCAGGGCTCGCAGGATGGCGGGGCGCCTGCGGAGGGGCTGTGGTTGGCGCCCGACGGCTCGCGGGGGCGCAGCCGTGATCCGGCAGACGCTGTATGTCATGACCTTCACCGGACTGTGGTCGGCCGTGGCGCGCATTCTGGACCGCGAGCATGGCTGGCGGCCGGTCCTCTACGCCGGCCTGGACACCCCGGAGGCCCGCGGGCCGGACGGCGCATTCCGCGACGTGCCTTTTCTCGATGTGGCCGATGCCCGTCGCGGCAGGACGCCCGACCACCTCGCCCACGTCCCGGACCGGGCGGTTGATCCGGCGCTGCTGCACGCGTTGGCCCCCGCGGAAGCAGTGATTTTCGAAGGGATGACCCGCTTCCTTGCCCCCCAGGAAGCTGGAACCGTGGCCCAGCGGCGCAGCCTCTATGAAGACATGGTCCGGTGCTGGGAGGGACTCCTGCGCCGCTTCCAGGTGGAGATCGTCGTCGCCGCCAGCCAGCCGCACCGGGTCTTCGATCACGTCCTGCAACTGGTCTGCCATCATCACCGCATCCCCTTCCTCGCTCTCGACGTCACCTCCCTTCCCCATCTGGCCTTCGCCAGCACCGTGGCCGGCGATCAGACCTGGCCGTTTCGCGAAGCGCTTGCCAGCCTGCCGGCGGACGCCGCGCCGCGCTTGCCGGCGACCCGGGAAGCGCTTGAGCGTGTGCGCGGCAGCTACAGCACCGGCCGTCCCACCTTCGAGAGCCGCGCCGGCTTCCATACCGAGGCGGCACGGGCGCGCCGCCGCTCGCTGCGCGGCCGCCTCTCCCGCCGGATCCCCCAGGAGCTGACGATCGCCATCCAGGCGGCGAAACTGGCGCTGCGCGGCCAGCTTACCCGTCCGCTGCCGACCCTGCTCCGCTTCCACACCCGCGACGGCGCGGTTGAGGCCCGCGGCTGGCCGGCACCGGCATGCGCCCTGGACGTGATCCGCCGCGATCTGCGGACGGTCCGCACCGTCCGGGCCGCCGCTGCCTGGTATCGCGCCCATCTCGAACCGGTGGACTGGGAGCGGCCGTTCCTCTACTTCCCGGCCAACTACATGCCGGAGCGGAGCACAGTGCCCGATGCCGGCCTCTACCATGACTATTCGCTGATCCTCGACGTGCTCAACGCCACGGCCCCGGCGGACTGGAACATCTATTTCCGGGAGCACCCCCGCTCGCTTACCTGGCCGGTAGATGGCGACAATCCCCGCTCGGTCCGCTTCTACGAGCGGCTGCGGCGGGTGTGCCCGCGGCTCCGGTTCATTGGTGCAGATGTGGACCCGTTCCGGCTCATCGACGGCGCTCAGGCCGTGGCGCTGGCCACCGGAACGACCGGCTGGGAGGCCCTTGCCCGGGGAACCCCGGTCCTGTCGTTCGGGGACTACTGGTACCAGGGTTGCCCGGGGGTCTGGCCCGTTCATGCCGCCGGGGACGCCGAAGCGGCGCTGGCAGCGATCGCGTCCGGCGTCCGGATCGCCGATCGGGCCGTCGGGCGCTATCTGGCGGCGGTCGAAAGCCTCTGCGATGACCTCTCCTTCTACTACCGGGACAACACCCGGGCACGCATCGCCTTCGCCGGAACCACCGTGCCGGCTCCCGAATGGACCGCGGACGACGCCCGGCGCATGGCTGCCGAACTGGTCCGCGGCCGGGAGCGCTATGTCTGGCGGTTCAGGCCGGATGGCAGCCGGGCGGGCGCCGCGTCCGCCCCGGACCACGGCGGTGGCGCCGAACGGCTCGACCCGCCGGTCCCGGTGCAGTGAGCCGGGGAACGGTGGCCGTGCGGCTGATCAAGTCCGGAATCGACGGGGTGCTGACCCGGCTCGGCTACCGCCTCGAGCGTCGGCGGCGCGACGGTGAGCTGATCTTTCCGCCGGATTTGGAACCCGAGACCCGCGCGCTGATCGCTGCCGCTGCGCCGTTTACGATGACGTCCGTCGAGCGCCTATACGGCCTGCTGACCGGCATCGACCATATCATCGACCACCGGATCGACGGCGATATCGTCGAATGCGGCGTCTGGCGCGGCGGCAGCATGATGCTGGCTGCCCGGCGCCTTGTTGAGCGGGGCGACACCGGCCGCCGGCTCTGGCTGTACGATACCTTCGCCGGCATGCCGGCACCGTCAGAGCACGACGTTGCGCGGGACGGCCGTCCAGCGGTCGAGACGTTCGCTGAGCGGGCAATCGACAGGCAGTCCTCCCACTGGTGCCGCTCGCCGCTGGACGAGGTCCGGGTGAACCTGGCCACCACGGGCTATCCGGAAGCCAGGGTAACGTTCGTCGGCGGTCTGGTCGAAGAGACCATCCCGGCTTCGGCGCCGGCCCGGATCGCCCTGCTGCGGCTGGACACCGACTGGTACAACTCGACCCGCCACGAGCTCGAGCACCTCTATCCTCGCCTGGCCGTGGGCGGGGTGCTGATCATCGACGATTACGGCCACTGGGAAGGCTGCCGAAGGGCCGTCGACGAATACTTCGCAGAGCGGCCGGCGCCGTTGTTGTGCCGGCTCGACTACACGGGCCGGATCGGCGTCAAACCGCCCGGTCCCGTTGCCTGAATGATCACCTGCCGGCGTCATTACCTTGACTCCGTCCTGACCGGATGGAGTGCTGACCTGACCGGCCTCATTGTCGACATCGGCGGCAAGAAGCGGGGCGCGCGCGGTCGCTTCCGCCCGCTCCAAGACACCGCGAGGCGGTGGCTGTTCGTCAATCCGGACCTTGCCACGGCCCCGGACATCGTCGCACGGGGCGAGGCCCTGCCCCTGTCCGACGGCTGCGCCGATGCGGTTCTGCTCTGCGAGGTGCTCGAGCACGTGGCCGAGCCAGCGACCCTGCTCGCCGAAGCGCGGCGGGTCCTCAAGCCCGGCGGGCGGGGCGTGATCACCGTACCGTTTCTCAATCAGGCCCATCCCGATCCCGATGACTTCCAGCGGTGGACCGACACCGGGTTGACCCGTCTGCTCAGCGAGGCCGGCCTGACCGTGGAGCAACTCGACCCGATGGGCGGTGTGGCGGCCGTAATCTACGACCTGGGACGCGCCCATTTCTATCGGACGACCGGGGAGACCACCGTGTTCGGGCGGCTCGGACGGCGGCTGATCCGCTGGTCCGGCGGAGCGGCGCTGGCGCTGGACCGGCGGCTCGCCGGATCCCGACACCACATCACCACCGGCTGGGCAGCGATGGTGCGCAGGTGATTCCGATCCGGACCCGTGCGCGCGAGGCGCTGACCCGGGTGCGGCGCCTGCCCGCCCTGCCGCGGCTGATCGGCGATTTGGCCCGCGGCCGGAACGGCCAGCCCCCGGTCGTGTATCTGGTGGAAGCGGCCAACTGGTCGATCCGCTGGGACGGGCTTCACATCACCCGCAATTTGCCCCGGTACGGCTGGCAGGCCGGCATCGATACCCATCCGTCCTACTACGCCAACCGCCTTCTCCATTTCGGGTCCCTCAATACCTTCCAGAACGCCGGGCCGGGCGTGCCCGGCGGATGCAATCGCCTGGTGGTGACCGTGTTTCACGGCGATTTCGGGATCGAGCCGAACCTGGACCGGGCGCTCCAGCGGGTCCTTGACTGCGAACCACACCTGGACCGGATCGTCGTCTCCGCGGCGATCATGGAAGAGCGGTTCCGCCGCTGGGGAGTGCCGGCGGCAAAGCTGTGCCGGATCCCGCTCGGTGTCGATCGCCAGCGCTTCCGGCCGGCGACAGCGGATGAACGGGATGGTCTCCGCCAGGCGTTGGGAGTCCCCGGCAATCGCCTGGTCATCGGCTCCTTCCAGAAGGACGGCCGCGGCTGGGGCGAGGGCCGCGAGCCGAAGCTGATCAAGGGGCCCGACGTGTTCGTCGCGGCGGTTCGCCGGATTGCCCGGGAGCGTCCGGTGCACGTGCTGCTCTCAGGCCCGGCGCGCGGCTATGTGAAAGCCGGCCTGGATGCCGCCGGCATCCCGTGGACCCATCGCCAGTTCGACAATCCCGGCGACGTGGCGGCCTTGTACCGGGCTTGTGATCTGTACATCGTTGCCTCACGCGAGGAGGGCGGCCCCAAGGCGCTCCTGGAAGCCATGGCGTGCGGCGTGCCCCTGGTCAGCACCCGGGTCGGCATGGCTGCGGATGTCATTGAGGATGGCGTCACGGGGCGGCTTGTAAACGTGGAGGACGTGGGGGGGATCGTCGAGGCAAGCTTGGATCTGACCGACGCCGGGACTGCACACCGTCAGCGCGCCGCTGCCCTGAAAGCGGTCACAGACTTCGACTGGTCAGCGGTCGCGGGCCAATACGCGGCCCTCTACACGAGCATTAACGGCGCACCGGCGCCGCGCCTGGCGGCAGGATCGTGATGCCGGGCGCTCCACGCCGCTCGCGGGCTGAGCCCCGGCGTCCGGCCGCGAGGCGGTCATGACGCCCCGCCAGGACCTGCGGATCGCCATCCTCTACGAGCTCCGTTCCGGTCCCTGGGGCGGTGGCAACCAGTTCCTGAAGGCCCTTCGCCGGGCCTTCCAGGCCCGCGGCGCACTGACCGACGATCTCGACACGGCTGATGCCGTGCTGATCAACAGCCACCACTTCGGCGCCGATATGGGCCTGCTCCGCCGGCTCGTGCAGGCCCAGGCGCGCCGGCCGGAACTCACCGTGATCCACCGGGTGGACGGTCCGATCTCAGCCGTCCGCGGCCGCAACCGGCCACTCGACCATTTCATCTTCCGGGCCAACCGTCTGCTCGCCGACGGCACCGTCTTCCAGTCGCGGTGGAGCCGGGACGAAACCAGACGGCTCGGCCTGCTGCCGGAAACTCCTGTCCGGGTGATCCGCAATGCACCCGACCCGGCCGTCTTCTACCGGGATGACCAGCCGGACCGGGACGGTCGCATTCACCTGATCACCACCTCCTGGTCCGCGAACAGCCGCAAGGGCTTCGAGGATTACCGTTACCTGGATGAGGCGCTTGACTGGTCGCGATACGCCATGACCTTTGTCGGCAATGCCCCGGCGACGTTCGCCCGGATCCGGAGCATTCCGCCCCAGGATCCGGTGCAGGTCGCCGATCTGCTGCGCGCTCACCACATTTTCGTTGCCGCCAGCCGCTCTGATCCCTGCTCGAATGCCCTGATCGAGGCACTGCACTGCGGCCTGCCGGCGGTGGCGCTGCGATCGGGCGGTCACCCGGAAATCGTCGGTGAGGGCGGTGTGCTCTACGACAACCGTGCCGGCCTGATGCAGGCGATTGACCGCTGTGCCGCCGGCCTCGAGACCTTTCGCAGGGCGATCCGCCAGCCGTCACTGACCGAAGTTGCCGACGCCTATCTCGATTTCGCCCGACATCAGGCGGGCCGTCGCCGCGTCAGCGCCGGCCGGCGGCGCCCCGGCCGATTCGCCGAACTGCAGGTTCTTGGGGCTCTGACGGCTGCGGCGTGCCGGATCGAGGATCGATTGCGGCGCAACCGGGCGCAGGCGTTGCTCTGAGGGCCGGGAAAAAGCTCTTGGTGGCTTGCTGCGTTGCGTTAAGGTGGCCGCGCTTGCGGCCGCGGGCCGGAACGGTGACCAGTGGAGCTGTTGGAATGCGTTTTTGCAGTCAGTGCCTCATGCCGGAGACCGCTGAAAGCCTCTCTTTCGACGAGAACGGGGTGTGTTCCGTGTGCCGCCAGATCGAGCACAAGAACAACGCCGTGGACTGGACCGAACGTGCGCGCGACCTGGACATTCTGATTTCCGAGGTCCGCGGCAAACACGACTATGACTGCATCGTTCCCTTTTCCGGCGGCAAGGACTCCACCTTCACGCTCTGGTATCTGGTAAAGGTTAAAAAACTGAAATGTCTGGTGGTCCGCTTCGATCACGGCTTTATGCGCCCGGGCGTTCAGAACAACAATGACCGGACCTTCCGGCTGCTCGGTGTCGACGTTCATCAGTTCACGCCGAACTGGCAGGTGGTTCGCAAGCTCATGCTGGAATCCCTCAAACGCCGCGGTGATTTCTGCTGGCATTGCCATACGGGGATTTTCGCGTATCCGATGTGGGTCGCCCTTAAATGGCAGATTCCGCTGGTCATGTGGGGCGAGAAAGGCGGCGAGTATTCTTCGTACTACAAGCACTTTGACGAAGAAATCGAGCACGACGAACGGCGCTTCAATCTTAAGGTAAACTTAGGGATCAACGCGCCGGACATGTACGGCATGCTGTGCGATGCTTGGCCTGAGGCGGACATCGACCCGCGCGATCTGAAGCCTTACACCTTCCCGCCACAGGCCGAACTACGCCGCGCCCGCATCCGTTCCCGTTTCCTCGGCCACTACGTGCCCTGGGACGTGAAGAAGCACGTGCAGATCATCGAGCGGGAACTGGGCTGGCAGGGTGCAGAAGTGGAGGGCGTGCCGCCGGAGTTCAATTATGAGAAGATCGAATGCTACATGCAGGGGGTGCGCGATTACCTGAAGTTCCTCAAGCGTGGTTTCGGGCGGACCGCACACCTTGTGTCCATTGATATCCGCAACGGGCGCATGTCCCGCGACGTGGGCGAACAGCTCGTGCGCGAGAACGACGGCAAGCGGCCGGCGGCGCTGGACCATTTCCTCGAGTTTCTCGACATTGATGAGGAAGCCTTCCACGAAATTGTCGAGCCCCACGTCGTCGCACCCCACGTCAAGCCGGGCTGCGAGGCCTGCCAAGCGAACCGCGCCAACCGGGTGCCCGCGGATGTGGCCACATGGCGCCCCGTCTACGGCATCACCGAAAAGGACCTGCCGGGCCAGCGGTAATGCGGGTCACCATCGTCGACTACGGCGCCGGCAACCTTCGCTCGGTGTGGAACAGCGTCTACGAGGCCGGCGGCGATCCCGAATTCGCGACCACGCCCGAGCAGGTGGCCGCGGCCGAGCGCATCGTGCTGCCTGGTGTGGGTGCGGCGGGCGCGGCCATGGCGGGACTGACCGGCAACGGCCTGAGCGAAGCCTTGCGAGCCGCCGTGTTCGATCGCGGCGTGCCGTTCCTCGGCATCTGCGTCGGCATGCAGGTTCTTGCCAGCCGGCTGCACGAGTTCGGCGAAACCCCGGGTCTCGGCTGGATCGACGGTGACGTGGCGGCCATCGGCACGCTGAGCCCGGCCGGCGCACCGGTCCGGGTACCGCACATGGGCTGGAACCGCGTGGACGTACACGGCGACATCGGCCATCTGTTCAACGGAATTTTCGGCCCGCCTGAGTTTTATTTCGCACACTCGTTCGCCCTGGTGCCGACCGATGCTTCGGTCGTGGCGGCGACGACCGCCTACGGCACCGAGTTGGTCGCCGCGATCCGGATCGGAACCGCAGTCGCCACCCAGTTTCATCCGGAGCGCAGCCAGGTCGCCGGCGAACGGCTGATCGGGAACTTTCTTGACTGGGCCCCCTGATGCTGCGCCAGCGCCTGATCCCCAGCCTGCTGCTGCGGCGCAGCCGCCTCGTCAAAGGGGTTCGATTCGCCGGGCATCGCGACGCGGGCGCTGCCGCCACCACCGCCCAGGCGCATAATCATCAGGGCGCCGACGAGCTTGTCCTGCTTGACATCGACGCCACCCGCGAGAACCGCGATCCCGATTTCCCGGCCCTCGAGGCGCTTGCCGGCGTCTGCCGGATGCCGCTGACCTTCGGCGGCGGCGTCCGCACCCTGGAGCTGGCGCGGCGAGCCATCGCTGGCGGCGCCGACAAGGTCATCGTGACGGCGCCCGCGCGCCGGGAACCTGCCCTGCTGACGGCGATCGCCCATCGATTCGGTGCCCAGGCGGTCGTTCTCGGCGTGGACGTGGTCCGGCAGGACGGCAAATGGCGCCTGTACGATCACGTTAGCGGAACGGTCGATTGTAACGCGGACCTGGTGGACTGGATCCGGGAGGGCGTCGAGCGGGGTGCCGGCGAGGTCCGCCTCACCGCCGTCGACCGCGAAGGAACCCGCCAGGGCCTGGATCTCGACCTGCTCGCGGCGGTTCGCGCCGTCGTCTCCACGCCGATTCTTCTCGAAGGCGGCGCCGGCAGCCTGATCGACGTGGCCGCTGGCTTCCGGGCGGGCGCCGACGGCGTCTGCCTTGGCACCATGCTGGTGTTCTCGGACAACAACATCGTCAAGATCAAGCGTTACCTGGAAGCCGAGCGCTGTAATATCAGGGTCTGATCACTCTTCCCCTAACCCGTCCAGGCAAAAACCGCTCATCCGATCCATGATGCTCGACGCCCCCATCCTCACCGACCGGCTGATCCTGGGAAACCTGGACCCGGATACGCTCGGCCCGTACTGGCGGGAGCTGAACGATCCGGAGATCAACCGCTACCTGGAAGTGCGCCACCGGCAACAAACGGCTGACGGAAACCGGACCTACGTGTCCAGCCAGAATGCGAGCGAAATCTCACTGCTCCTCGGCATCCGGCTGCGCAGCGATTCCAGGCATATCGGCAACCTCAAGCTGGCCCTGACTCCTCCCCATCGCCGGGCCGACCTCGGCATCGTCATCTGGGACCGGGCGCAATGGGGACAGGGCTACGCAAGCGAAGCGATCGCCGCGGCGAGCCGCTATGCGTTCGAGGCCCTCAGCGTCCGCAAGGTGACCGCCGGCGCCTATGCCGCCAACATCGCTTCGATCCGCGCCTTCCGCCGTGCGGGTTTTGAGATCGAGGGGAGTCGCCGCGAACACTGGCGGGATGGCGATCAGTGGACGGACGGAATCCTCCTCTGCCGCTTTTCCACGGACTTCGCCACGAAGAAGGACCTCCAGACATGACCGTAACGTTCGGGTCCCGGGTTGTCGGGGACGGCGCGCCCTGCTTTGTCACGTTCGAGGCGGGGCCGACCCATCACGGCGTTGACAGCGCCCGGCAGCTCGTCTCCCTGGCCGCCGAGGCCGGAGCCGATGCCATCAAGTTCCAGATCCTGGATCCCGACCGGCTGGTGTCCGACCGCAACCAGCTGTTCTCCTACAGCGTCCTCCTCGACCGCGACTCAGGCGCGACGGAAACCGTCAGCGAGCCGCTTTATGACATCCTCTGCCGGCGCACAATGACGACCGGCGAATGGCAGGCGGTTAAGGCCCATGCCGATGCGCTCGGCCTCGCCTTCTTTGCCACGGTCGGATTCGATGACGAACTTGAGCTGGTGGTCTCGCTCGGCTGCCAGTCGATCAAGATCGCCTCGGCGGACGTGAACCACTTTCCGTTCCTGCGCAAAGCAGCCCGGACAGGCCTCTGCCTCCAACTCGATACGGGCAACGCCGCAATCGGCGAGATTGAGACAGCCGTTGACGTGATCCGCTCCGAGGGCAACGACAACATCATTATCCACCACTGCCCGTCCGGCTATCCGGCTCGGCTTGAGAGCATTAATCTGAACGTCATCCCGACCCTGAAGCGGATGTTTCCCTATCCCGTCGCCTATTCTGACCACACACCGGGCTATGACATGGACGTGGCCGCCGTGGCCCTGGGGGCCAACCTGGTGGAGAAGACCATCACCCTGGATCGCACGACCCGCAGCGTCGAGCATCTCATGTCCCTGGAGCCGGCGGAGATGAAAGCGTTCATCCAGGTCATCCGGGGGGTCGAGCAGGCGATGGGCACGTCGCGCCGCGTTATGCATCCCGCTGAGGTCGAAAAGCGAAACGCTCAGCGGCGGTCCACCTGGCTGGTCTCGCCGGCCCGCGCCGGCCAGCGGCTGGCGGATGCTCACGTTGAATTCCGTCGCCCCGGGTTCGGGCTCGGCCCCGATCTCTATGAGCGGATGGCGGACAGCCGCTTCGCCCGGGATCTGCCGGCCGGACACCAGTTGGCCCTGTCCGATTTGGGCGGAGATTAGGGGCTTGCGCCGGCTCGCCCTGATACCGGCACGGGGCGGCTCTGTGCGCCTGCCGCGCAAGAACGTGGTCGACTTTCTCGGCCGCCCGATCATCGCCTACACCGTCTCGGCGGCCCTGGAGACCGGCCTGTTCGACCGGGTCTGCGTGTCCACCGACGACGCGGAGATCGCCGCGGCCGGGCGGGCCGCTGGCGCCGAGATCCTCGACCGGCCGCCCGATCTGGCACGCAACACCGCGCAGGTCCGGGAGGTCTGCTTGCAGGTGCTGGACGCCGAGGAGGCGGAGGGACGGCACTATGACGTTCTTTGCTGTCTCTACGCCACCGCGCCGCTGCGCACCGCCGCCGACATCCGCGCCGTCGTCAGTCTGATCGAGCCGGGCCGGTGCGATTTCGCCCTTGCGGTGACCACCTATGATCATTCGCCCCACCAGGCGCTGACCATCGACGCCCGGGGCTGGCTGGTGCCGATCTGGCCCGACCTGGTCAACCTGCGCAGCCAGGACGTGCCCGAGCCGTTCGTCGATAACGGCAGCACCCATGCGGTCACGGTCGCCGCGTTCCGCCGCGACCGCTCGTTCTACGGCCCGAACCTGCGCGGTCACGTCATGCCCCTGGAACGATCCATCGACATCGACCTGCCAGTCCACCTTGAGATGGCCCGGTTCTTCGCGGAGCGGCTGCGGTGAGCGGGCTGCGTTTGCTGATCGTCGGCTGCGGTTCGATCGGTCGCCGCCACGCCGCCAACGGCGCCGCGCTGAACGGCCCGAACAACACGGCTGTTTGCGACCTGGATACGGCCAGGGCCGCCGATGTCGCCGGGGTGTCCGGTACGCGGATGTTTCCGGATCTGGAGACAGCGCTGGCCTGGCCGCCCGACGCCGTGGTCGTTGCCAGCCCCCATCGCAGTCACGTCCCGATCGCGGCAGCGGCGCTGCGAGCCGGCGCCGCGGTGCTGGTGGAGAAGCCGATTTCCGACGACCTTCTCGCCGCAGCGGGCCTCGTGCGCCTCGCCCGGGAACTGGGCCGGCCGCTCCACACCGTTTGCAACATGCGCTACCATCCGGCCGTCGCCGCCCTGCGCGCCAGCCTGGCGGCCGTTGGGGCGGTCCGCTTTGCGCGCGCCCACTACGGCAACTATCTGCCCGGCATGCGTGACGGCGGTGACTACCGGGGTCTCTATTGTGCCCGCCAGGACGAGGGCGGCGGTGTGGTGCTCGACGCCATCCACGAAATCGATTACCTGACCTGGCTGCTGGGCCCGGTCACAGACGTGACTGCTGAAACCGGGCGGATCAGTGATCTCGACATCGACGTGGAGGACTATGCGGCCGTGCTCCTCCGCCATGCCGGCGGCGCCCGCAGCGAAATCCACCTTGACTATCTTCAGCGGTTCAAACGCCGCGGCTGCGAGATCGCCGGAGCTGCGGGAACGCTGCTCTGGGAGAGTCTGGGCAAGCGGCCGGAAGTCTGCACGGTCCGGCTGTTCCGCGCCGGAGGCGGGGGCAGCGAGACCCTGTTTGCCGACCCCGATCTGGACGGCAATACTCCGTTTCGCCTCATGCTGAGCGCGTTCCTCGCCTCGGCCGGCGGCGATGTCACCGACCTCCACACCGGCGCCGAAGCGGTTCGGGCCCTTGAGGTCGCCTGTGCGGCCCGAAACAGCGGCGAGGAGGGGCGTCGGCTCGCCCTCAGTCCGCTCATCGAGATCCCGGCATGAACCGGATCGTCCGCCCTGCAGCGGACCGTTACCGCAACAGCCAGCGGCTGCTGGACCGCGCCGAACGGGTCATTCCGCTCGGCTCCCAGACCTTCAGCAAGAGCCGCACCCAGCTCCCGGAGGGAGCTGCGCCGTTGTTCCTCGATCATGGACGCGGCGGCCGCGTCTGGGACGTGGACGGCAACGAGTACGTGGACCTGGTCTGCGGGCTCCTTGCCGTCGGCCTCGGTTACCGCGATCCGGACGTGGATGCGGCGATCCACGCGCAACTGCAGAACGGCATCTCATTCAGCCTGGCGACGGCGCTGGAGGCGGAGGTCGCCGAACAACTTGTCGCGGCGTTTCCCTGTGCGGAGATGGTCCGGTTCGGCAAGAACGGCACCGACGCCACCTCCGCCTGCATCCGCCTCGCCCGTGCGCATACCGGCCGGGACCGCGTCGCCGTTTGCGGCTACCACGGCTGGCAGGACTGGTACATCGGCGCGACCGTGCGCAATCGCGGTATCCCTGCGGCCGTCTGCGAACTGACCCGGCGATTCCCGTTCGGAGAGGCGGCAGCCCTCGAGCGGATGCTGGCCGAGCATCCCGGCGGGTACGCGGCGGTGATGCTGGAGGCCGTCGGCGCTGTCGAGCCGCCCGCCGGATATCTGGCGGCAGTGAAGGAGATCACCCACCGTCACGGTGCGGTCCTGATCTTTGATGAGGTGATCACCGGCTTGCGCATCGCGCGCGGCGGTGCTCAGGAGCATTATGGGGTGGTCCCGGACCTCGCCAGCGTCGGCAAGGCGCTCGGCAACGGCATGCCGATCTCGGCGGTCATCGGCCAAGCGGAGATCCTGCGGCTGATGGAAGAGGTCTTCTACTCCGGGACCTTTGGCGGTGAGACCCTGTCGCTGGCCGCGGCCCGCGCCGTGCTCGCCAAGTCGGCGCAGAAGCCGGTGATCGGGCGGCTGTGGCAGACCGGGCAGACCCTGGGCGCCGGCTTTCGCGACCGGATTGCGCGCGCCGGGCTTTCAGAGGTGATCGGGCTGTCTGGCCTGCCACCATGGCAGATCCTCGTCTTCCGGGATCATCCGGCGGCCCGCAAGGAAGCGACCAAGACCCTGTTCATGCGCGAGATGCTGGCCCGCGGCGTCCTGCTGACGGCGAGCCTGAATGTCTGCTATGCCCATGATGATGAGGATGTCACCGCTGTCCTTGAGGCCGTGAGCACGAGCCTTGCTGTGGTGGCTGCCGAGTTGCGCCGCGGCGACCTCGAATCCAGGCTGGAGTGCCCGGTCATCCTGCCAGTGTTCGCAGTGCGGGGCTGAGCGGACCCTGCCACCGGACCGCCGGGGACCGGCCGGCCGCTGACCGCCCACTGCTGACAAGGGAGCACAAGAACGGGGTGAGCGACTGTTCCGTTGAGATCGCCGGCCGGGCGCTCGGCGCCGGCCACCCGCCGTATGTGATCGCCGAACTTTCCGGAAACCACAATGGCGACCTGAACCGGGCGCTCAGGCTGATGGCCGCGGCCGCGCATGCGGGAGCCGACGCCGTCAAACTGCAGACCTACACCGCCGATACCATGACGATCGAGTGCGACCGGCCGGAATTCCGGATCCGCGGCGGGCTGTGGGACGGCCGCTCCCTGCACGACCTGTACCGGCAGGCCGCCACCCCGTGGGACTGGCATGAGGCCCTGTTCGCCCGCGGGCGCGAGCTGGGCCTTGCCGTGTTCTCGTCGCCCTTCGACCCTTCGGCGGTCGCGTTTCTGGAGCGGTTCGATCCGCCCGCCTACAAGATCGCCTCGTTCGAGCTCGTTGATCTGCCCCTGATCGAAACCGTAGCTATAACCGGCAAGCCGGTCATCCTGTCCACGGGCATGGCCAGCGATGAGGAAATCGCCGAAGCGGTCCAGGCCGCCCGCGGCGCCGGTTGCCCGGCCCTCGTGCTGCTGCACTGCGTAAGCGGCTATCCGACCCCGGTCGAAGAGATGAACCTGCGGGCGATGCCGGCGCTTTCGGCCACCCACGGGGTGCCGGCCGGTCTGTCCGACCACACCCTTGGCACCGCCGTGGCGGTAGCGGCGACCGCGCTCGGCGCCCGGGTCATCGAAAAGCATGTGACCCTGAGACGGGCCGACGGCGGCCCGGACGCCGCGTTCTCCCTGGAGCCGCACGAACTGGCCCGGCTGGTTGCCGACGTGCGCACCGCCCATGCCGCGCTCGGTCAGCCGGGCCGCGCCCGCCGCGCCAGCGAGCGGAGCAGCGAGCAGTTCCGGCGCTCCCTCTACGTGGTCGGCGATGTGGCTGCCGGGGAAGCGTTCACGGCGGTGAATGTCCGGTCGATCCGCCCCGGCTTCGGTCTCCCGCCCAAATACCTGCCGCAGGTGCTCGGTCGCCGCGCCCGGCGGACGATCAGCCGCGGTGAGCCGCTCGACTGGAGCATGGTTGAGTGATGGCCGGCTCACCGATGGTCCGGCCGGGGAACGGCACCGCTCACAAATCAGCGGACACGGACGTGGGGCGCGCTGCCGCGGAACAACCGGCCCGGGGCGTCGCCTTCGCGGAGATTGCGACCGCCGGGCGGGCGTCGGCCCAGATCTCGCCCCAGCGGATGATTTCCTCGGCGATGTCGAATCCCGCGCATGCCAGTTCCTCCCGAAAGCCGGCCTGGGTGTATTCGATCCGGTGGTCCTCGTCGAGGCGCCATTCCTCGCCCAGTTCCTTGCGGGCCGGAACCCGCCAGTCCCGGTCGAACGTCGGTACCCGGATCAGCAAGCGGCCGGCGCCGGCAGTCAGCAGCCGCTTCAAGAGGGCCTCGCGGTCATCAATGTGTTCCAGCACATTGGAGAGCATGACCACATCATACGGCCCCTGCGGCAGCGGCCCTGAGGCATCGCCCTCCTCGAACCGGAGATTGGGGCGGCGGTGACGCTCGCGGGCGACGGCGATGCGTTGGCGATTGTGATCGATGCCGACGACGTCGGCGCCGGTTGCCGCCGCGACGGCAGCGGCCAGGGTGCCGTCGCCGCAGCCGATGTCCAGAACCCTATCTCCAATCGCGATCCGGTCGATGAAGAACTGGTGATAGCCGGTCAGGCGGTGCTTGAGGTGGACACCCTCGCCAAGCCGCTGGGCGACCACGCCCTCCATCCGGTAGATTGCCTGATCCACCCGGAACAGCAGTTTCAAGGCCCGCCGCGGTGACATCGTCGCGGCGGCAAGACGGAGCAGGGAGATCACGATGGGGCCGACGAACGGCGGCGGCGGCAGGACCCGGACCAATGTCTTTGCCAGGAACTTGGGGGAATACCGCATGATCATGCTGCCCGGCTGCGAAACTCCCGGCAGCATCCCGCGGACCCGCCCTTCCCGCAATGAGTTTCGCCGCGTGCCGGCGCCGGCCCGTCACCGCTCCCGCCAAGCGGTGGCAGAGCCGGCGGCCGTCTGACCACCGTGGCCTCTGAGCGTCCCGATGCCGGCGCCGCAATGCCGCTACGACTCGCGCTGTTCTTCACGTTCGGGGTCTCCCTGGCGACGTGGCGCGACCGCGGCCTGCTCAGCCGGGAGATGCGCCTCTACGAAGCGCTGAACAGCCGCGGGGTCCATCTCACCCTGGTCACTTATGGCGATGACACCGACCGGGAGATCGCCGCCGCCTGGCCCGATGTGGAAATCCTTCCCTTCCACGCCCGGGTGCCGAAACTGCCCGGATGGCCGTTGCAGGTGCTGGTCTCGCTGCTGCTGCCGCTCGTGTTCCGGCGGGCGCTGGCGCGCGCGGATGTGTTCAAGACCAACCAGATTTTCGGAGGCTGGGTGGCAGTGCTTGCCGGCTGGCTGTGCCGCCGGCCGGTGATCGCCCGGGGCGGCTACGAATATTACGCGTTTACTCTGCATCAGCGCCGCGGAGCGCTGCGCCGCTGGTTCGCCTGGGCCACATCGTGGTTGACCTACCGAAAGGCCCGGCTGGTGAGCCTCGCGACGGCGGCCGATGCGGCGTTCGCAGCGGAACACTTCGGGATCGATCCGGAGCGCATCCGCCTCAATCCCAACTGGATCGACACCGAGCATTTTGCCCCGCCGGGGGACGACGCGCCCGCTGTGGCCGAGGAGGCCGACCGGGTCCTGTTCGTCGGCCGGCTCAGCGCGCAAAAGAACCTGGCCCTGCTCCTCCGAGCCGCCGCTCGTGGCGGCTTCGGGGTCGACCTGATCGGCGACGGCGAAGAGGCCAGACGCCTAAAGGCCCTGGCTGGCCGGACCAGCGCTGATGTCCGGTTTTTTGGACGCATCGCCAACGACTCCCTGCCCGCCCTCATCGTCCGCTATCCGGTGTTCGCCCTCACCTCCGATTATGAAGGACATCCCAAGGCGCTGCTCGAAGCCATGGCCTGCGGCCGGGCCGTCGTTGTCACCGACGCTCCCGGACTCGCCGAAGTGGTCGAGGACGGTGTCTCCGGGCTGATCGTCCGGCCCGACGAGGCGGCGGTGGCGGCAGCGATTCGCGGACTGCTGGGCGACCCGGCGCGCCGGCGGGACCTGGGAGCTGCCGCCCGGGCCCGCGTCGTTGCCAGCGGATCGCTCAGCGCCGCGGTGACGCGGGAGCTCGCCTGGTACCGCGAGGTGCTCGACGGTGAGACACCCCAATGACCTCAGATTGCACTCCAGCCGTCTCGGTGGTGATGAGCGTCCATAATGGCGCCGCCGTGCTGCCCGAGACCCTGGAGGCCCTCGCCGGCCAGACGCTTGCGAATTACGAGCTGGTGGTGATCGACGACGGCTCGACCGATTCGACCGCGGCGATCCTTCACGCCCGGCGCGCCGCCGATCCGCGGATCCGGGTCATCAGCCAAGCGAACACCGGTCTCACCCGGGCGCTCAACGTCGGCCTGGGCCATGCCCGGGCGCCGCTGATCGCCCGCCAGGATGCCGACGACCCGCCCCGTCCCGAGCGCCTGGAACGCCAGGCTGCAGCGTTTGCGGCCGACCCCGAGCTGGTCCTGCTCGGCTCAAACGCTGAGATTATCTTTACCGACGGTCGTCGCACCGTGTGGGGCCATACCGCGGACGAGCGCCTGCCCGCGGTTCTGAGCCGCCAGACGCCTTTCCCACACAGTTCGGTGATGATGCGCACCGACGCCGTGCGCCGCGCCGGCGGATATGACGAGACGTTTCTGACCGGCCAGGACACCGAGCTGTGGATGCGGCTGGGTCGGCTCGGCCGGGTGTCGATGCTTCCGGAGCTGCTGATCGAACGGCGGATGGGGCCGGCCTCGATCAGCGTTACCCGCCGCTACCGCCAGTTCTGGGACGGCCTCCGTGCCCGCTGGCGCCACAATCCCGACCGGCGCGCCCAGATGCTGGCCTTCAGCCTGGGCTCCCTCGTGCTTAGTCATCTGCCGCCGCGCTGGCTGCTTGCCCTGCGCGCCCGGCAGCACTGAGCCATGCTGCGCGTGCTGTTTCAGCGCACGGGACGGGCACATCTGCCGGAAGTCGATGCCTATGTCAGCTACCTGCGACGCTCACCGGAAGTCGAGGCGGTGGACAGCGCCGCTGAGCCGGATGCGCGGCCGGCGGATGTGGACGTGGTCTGGCGGTTCATGGGTCTCGACCGCGCTGGCGCTCCCGGGCGGCGGTTGGTGCACGAGTACAATTCCCTGTCCACCGGCCGCTGGCCGCGGCTCCGCAACCGGCTGAAGCAAACGCTGAACATCCGTCCCGATTTCCGGGTGTTCCTCAGTCCCGCCGTGCGCGAAGGCTTCGCCTTCACCGACGGCGTACCCTGGGGCCTCCGCGACATGGGCGTGGCGGAGTGCTTTTTCTTCGCACCGCCGCCGATGGTGACGCGCCCTTTTGACTTTGTCTACGCCGGCAGCCTCAGCCGCGCCCGGCAGAGCCATACCTTGCTCCGCCACTTCGATCGCTGCCCGGGCGCTGGCCGCCTCCTTGTCGTTGGCGAGGTTCCGGCGGCACTGGCACGGCGCTTCGGCCGCTCCGGGCGGATCACCTTCACCGGCCGGGTGCCCTACGCCGACGTTCCCAGCTGCCTCGCCCGGGCCCGCTGGGGGGTCAACCTGATCCCCGAACGCTATCCCCTGAACATCCAGACCTCGACGAAGCTGCTTGAGTATTTCGCGGCCGGTCTCGGGGTGGTGTCGACCGCTTATGCCTGGTCGACGGCGTTCGCCCGCAGCCGCGGGGCACGGGTGTTCTGGCTTGAGGCGGACCTCGCCAATCTGACCGCAGCCACGGTCGCCACCTTCGCCCCGCAACCTGCTGCCGTCGACGACTTGCGCTGGGACCGGGTGATCGAGCACAGTGGGATCATGCCGGCGGCGTTGGGCCTCGCCGCTGGCGGAGCCTGAGGAATCCCCGTCGCCAACGCGGCCAATCCCCCGGAGCACCACCTAGGGAGCACCACCTAGGGAGCACCACCCGGGGAGCACCATCCGGAAGGATCCGTCCGATCATCATCGCATCGAGCTCAGCCGGTGTGCGGTCTCGCCGGCATTCTTGAACGCGGAGCGAGGTCAGCGCCCGCCGATCTGAAGCGGATCGCCGGCGCCATGGCCGATGCGCTCGCTCATCGCGGGCCCGACGACCGGGGCGTCTGGGGCGATGCCGATGCCGGTCTCGCCTTCGGTCACCGCCGGCTTGCCGTGATCGATCTGTCGCCGCTCGGCCACCAGCCAATGGTCTCGGCGAGCGGCCGGACGGTGATCGCTTACAACGGCGAGGTTTACAATTTCCAGGACCTTCGCCGCGAGCTGGAGGCCGCCGGCGTCCGCTTCCGCGGTACCTCCGATACCGAGGTGATCCTGGAAGCGTGCGAGCGCTGGGGCGTGACGGCGGCGGTCGGCCGGCTGATCGGGATGTTCGCCTTTGCCTTGTGGGACCGGCCCGGTCGCACCCTGTTCCTGGTCCGCGACCGCCTCGGTATCAAGCCCCTCTACTGGGGCGAGGCGGGCGCGGCGCTGGTGTTCGGCTCGGAGCTGAAAGCGCTCACCCGCCATCCGGACTTCACCCCTGAGATCGACCGCGCGGCCCTCCGCACGTTTCTCCGCTACGGCTACGTGCCGGCGCCGCGAGCGATCTATCGCCGGGTGCAGAAACTGACGCCGGGAACGATTCTGTCGCTGCGCGCGGGTGAGCCGCCGAAGGAATTCCGCTACTGGTCGCTTGCCGAAGCGGCCGCAGCCGGCCGCAGCAATCTTCTTGACACCACCGACCGGGAAGCGGCCGACCAGCTGGAGGCGCTGCTCCGCGACGCCGTCGGAAGGCGGATGATTGCCGATGTCCCCCTCGGCGCGTTCCTCTCCGGCGGCGTTGATTCCTCGACGGTCGTGGCGCTGATGCAGGCCGAAAGCAGCCGTCCGGTGCGCAGCTTTTCCATCGGTTTCCACGAGCCGGGCTACAACGAAGCCGACCGGGCGAAGGCCGTCGCCGGCCACCTGGGCACCGACCACACCGAGCTCTACGTCACGGCTGCTGACGCCCGTGCGGTGATTCCGCGCCTGCCTGACGTTTACGACGAGCCGTTCGCCGACTCCTCGCAGATCCCCACCTGCCTGGTCGCGGCGATGACCCGCGAGCACGTCACGGTCTGCCTGTCCGGCGACGGCGGCGATGAACTCTTCGCCGGCTACAACCGCCACCGCTGGGCGGCAAGTCTTGGCGGCCCGGTCGGCCGGCTGCCCGGGTGGGCGCGCCGGGCGGCGGCCGGTAGCATCGGGCTGTTGTCACCAACTGCGTGGACCCGGGCGTTGTCGGTGGTGCCCGGGGGTCTGGTGCCGCCCCAGGCCGGCGACAAGCTCCACAAACTGGCTGCAGTGCTGGCCGCCGAGCCGGGCGCGCTGCACAGGACGCTGCTCTCCCACTGGCCCGACCCGGCTGCTCTCGTCGGCGGTGACACCGCCGCTCCGGGCGACTGGTCCCCCGAAACCGATGAACAGGACGACTTCGTCGCGCAGATGTCCGATCCGGTGGCACGGCTACAATATCTCGACGCCCGTACCTATCTTCCCGACGACATCCTCACCAAAGTGGACCGGGCGACGATGGCGGTCTCCCTGGAAGCCCGTGTTCCGCTGATCGATCATCGGATCGTGGAATTCGCCTGGCAGCTGCCCCGGCGGCTGACGATCCGCAATGGCGAGACGAAATGGCTGCTCCGCCGGGTGCTGGACCGACACGTGCCGCGGGCATTGACCGAACGGCCGAAAATGGGCTTCGCCGTTCCCCTCGACGCCTGGCTGCGCGGGCCGCTCCGGGCGTGGGCGGAATCCCTCCTCGCCGGGGACCGATTGTCTGCGGACGGCTTTCTGGAGCCCCTGCCGATCCGCAACGCCTGGGCAGAGCACCTGTCCGGGCGGCGCAATCTGCAGCAGCCGCTCTGGTGCGTGCTGATGTTCCAGGCCTGGCTCGATCATCATCGGCGGCAATCGCCGGCCAGCGTCTGACGGGCCGACACCGTCCGCTGGCGACCCCCGAGGCTCGACCCGGGGTGAGCGTGTCCGGCTCAAATGCCTGTTCATCGGCCGCTGGCTCTTCTGCCAGCGGGCGTCCGCTGCCGCAGGGTCAAACGTCCCGTCAGCCTGGTTGCCGGGGGTGTCCTGAACACCAGCCTGACAAGGCGGCGCGCCGGGCATCGCGGAAATCCAGGTTTTGGCGTTGACCGTTGTTACCCTAATTGGGGTAAATAGCGGGAGCGTTGGTCTGTATCTCAAATGAGACGCCGCCGCCGCCGGGCACCTTGCACTGACATTAGGGATCAAACCACGATGGCCGACCCTTGGATTGCCGATGCCGGGGACTCCAGCCCCTCGTTCGACTTGATAAGCTTGCTTGTCGGCCTCGCCGCGGCCAGTGCCGATAAGCCGGGGCCTCGCGGGTGCGCGGGTATCGCGAGCGCGATGGCCGGGATGGTTGCCGTCGCCGACATGCCCGGCGACGGCTCTCAGCAGCCGGCGCCCGGGCCGGCCACGCCGGCTTCTCCCGACCCGGCCTGAGCGCCGGCCCGGCGGTTCAGATCAGGACCGCCGCACCGGCTTTCCAGCGATCCCAGGCGGTGGCGAGAAGGTCGATGTGCTCGCGCTCCTCGGCCGCCAGTTCCCGGTAGAGCTGCTGCTCTGCCGAGCCGGCCGGCGCCGCCTCACCCTGCCCGGCGAAATAGGCGACCGCTTTCTCCTCACAGGCGACCGCGATCCGGAACAGGTTGTCAGGGTCGCCGGGGCGGTGGTCGATGCCAGCGAAGATCGCCGCCCGCTCCACCTGGAAGTCGGCCGAGGGGGCCGGCACGTCTGCGTGGTAGCGGCGGGCCAGCACCGCCATATGCTCGGTCTCCATTGCTGCCAGCCGCTCGAACAGGGTGCGCATATCGGGGTCGGCGGCCGTGACCGCCGCGCGGCTGTAGAAGGCGTGACCGCCGAGCTCGATCTCAAAGGCCCGTCGCAGCCCCTCCATGGCCCCGGCGTCGTCAATGAGCTGCGGATCGATCAGCTCCAAAGCAGCCCCGCAGGCCGGGCAGCCGCCGTAAGGGAAGGCGAAGCCCTCGCTCACCTTCTGGCAGCCCGAGCACCGCCATTCCACCGGCGCGGTCCCGCAGCAGATGTAAACCTCGCCTTCCTCCTCCAGGGGTTTGTGGCATTTCGGGCAGACCGTCATGGTGCCTCTCCTCTTGTCCGTCGCATAAAACTTATCGCCAAGTTGATCAGGCAACCGCCGCCGGTTCAGTGGCCAGCGGGGTCGGCGGGGTGAACGCCGACACCTCTTCGGCCGGGACCGGCCAGGCCGCCTTGCCGCTCTGCAGCCAGGCGCCGATCGCCCGGGCGGCGCGCCGCCCTGCGCCCATCGCCAGGATCACCGTCGCCCCGCCGGTGACGATGTCACCGCCGGCGAACACGCCGGGCAGGCTGGTCGCCTGGGTGGCGTCATCGGCGACGATGTTGCCCCACTTGTTGGTGCCGAGGTCGGGTGTTGCCCGGGCGATGATCGGGTTGGCCTGAGTGCCGAGCGCGTAGATCACCGTATCGCAATCCAGGTCGACAAAGTCGTCGAGCGGCTGCGGCCGGCGGCGGCCCCGCTCGTCCGGCTCGCCCAGCGCCATCTTCTGGACGCGCATGCCGCGGACGCTGCCGTCGTCATCAGTGAAGATTTCCACCGGCGAGTGGAGGAACAGGAAATCGATCCCCTCCTCCCGGGCATGGCGCAGCTCCTCGATCCGCGCCGGTGCTTCTGCCTCCGAGCGGCGGTAGACGCATCTCACCGAGCGGGCGCCGAGCCGGCGAGCGACCCGGAGGCAATCCATCGCGGTGTTGCCGGCACCGATCACCACCACCGACTCGCCGAGGCCGATCGGCGTATCGAGGTACGGGAACTTGTCGCCGCCCATCAGATTGACCCGGGTCAGGAACTCGTTGGCCGAGTACACCTGACCGGCGAACTCGCCGGGAATGCCGAGGAACGTGGGTGCGCCCGCGCCGGCACCGACAAACACGGCATCGAAGCCGTGGCCGTTGAGCAGTTCCGGGATGGTGAAGGTCTTGCCCACCACCTTGTTGGTCTCGAAGCGCACACCGAGCTGTTCGAGCCGCGCCACCTCGCGGGTGATGATGTCCCGGGGCAGACGGAAGGCGGGAATGCCGTAACGGAGCACGCCGCCGACCACGTGCAGGGCCTCGTAGACGGTGACCTCGGCACCGTAGCGGACCAGGTCAGCCGCCGCTGCCAGCCCGGCCGGCCCGGAGCCGACAATCGCCACCCGGCCAAGGCGGTTGGCAAACACCGGCGGGCTGACCGGCGGGGCCGTGGCCGTGTCGCCGACAAACCGCTCCAGGCGGCCGATCGCGACCGCCTCCATCTTCTTGGCGATCACGCACTGGCTCTCGCACTGCGACTCCTGCGGGCAGACCCGGCCACACACCGATGGAAACAGGTTCGCCTCATTGATCACCGCCAGCGCCCCGTCGAGATCGCGAACCAGCAGGTGGCGGATGAACCGGGGGATATCAATCGCCACCGGACAGCCGGAGATGCACGTCGGCTTTTTGCACTGGATACAGCGCTCCGCTTCGGCGATCGCTTCCGCGAGGCTGTAGCCGAGGTTGACCTCCTTGAAGTTGCGGGCGCGTTCGACCGGGTCCCGCTCCGGCATTGCCACCTGCGCCGGCGCGAGTTCCTTGAGCTTCTTGTAGCTGCGCTCGCCCTGCGCGAACAGCCGCTCCTCCAGATTGCAGACGTGGGCGTACGTCTCGTTGGCCGTCGCCTCCTGGCCCTTGAAGCGCTTCTGGCGGGCGAGCAGTTCGTCGAAATCGACGAGGTGGCCGTCGAAATCGGGGCCGTCAACGCAGGCGAACCGGACCTCGCCGTCGACGGTCACCCGGCACGAGCCGCACATCCCGGTGCCATCCACCATGATCGCGTTCAGGGAAACCAGGGTGTTGACGGCGAACGGCCGGGTGGTCTCCACGCAGGCGCGCATCATGGGGAGGGGTCCGATGGCGACGACCCGATCGGGCGCAGCGGTTTCCAGAACGTGCTGCAAAGCCTCCGTGACCAAGCCGGGACGGCCGTAACTGCCGTCGTCGGTGCAGACGATCAGCTCGTCGCAATGAGCGCGGAACTCGTCCTCCCAGAACACCAGCGAGCGGCTGCGGAAGCCGATGATCCCGATGGTGCGGTTGCCGGCCTCCTTGAACGCCCGCAGCTGCGGATAGACCGGGGCGACGCCGAGGCCGCCACCGACCAGCACCACAGTCCCCGGGCAGTCGATATGCTGGGGCAATCCGAGCGGGCCGACGAAATCGGCAAACCGGTCACCCTCCTGGTAGCGATCGCGCATCTCCCGGGTGGTCTTGCCCAGGGCCTGAATAACCAGGGTGACCGTCCCGGCCTCCGGATCGTAATCAGCGATGGTGAGCGGGATCCGTTCGCCCCCCTCGCGCAGCCTCAGCATGACAAATTGTCCGGGTTGCGACGCCCGTGCGACATCCGGTGCGTGGACATCCCACAGGAATGTTGTCTCGGAAAACGCCTGGCGCCGGGTGATCGTCGACATGATGCGCTTAACCTCCGGAAATCACAGGGACTTTGGGCAGGACCTCGGGAGCCCGTGCCGCCCTTGGTCCGAGGCCACCACCACCTGGTGGCATACGGCCGGCTCAGTTCACGCAATGCCCGTGCCAGCGCCACGGAGGCGCAGCCGGGCGGTCTGGTTCCACCCCCGCGGGATCTCGGCCGCGCAGGCGGGCCGTGCACCAGCATAATCCGCGTTGCTTGACACCGGCCGCCCGCGCGCACCACCTTGCGGGTCGCGTCGACGATCGTGCTGGCCGAATGAAGCACCATTGCCGGTCCCGGCATACGCTCGTTCCGTGTGACCCGATGCAAACTTCAGGGTGGGAGACCCCATGACCGCGGAAACAAGCCAAGCGAAAACGATTTCTGGGCTGAGCGAGGAGCTTCGCTTTTCCTGTCAGCCGGTCTGGGACGAGGTTGTTTATCATCGGTTTACTAAAGAACTCGCCGCCGATACTTTGAGCGATGCGGTAATGCGGCGTTACCTGATCCAGGACTACGCGTTTCTGGACTCATTCGTACGACTGGTTGCCAGCGCCGTCGTCAAGGCACCGACCCTGCACAGCCGCATTCCGTTGTGTCAGTTTCTTGGAATTGTGACCAGCGACGAGAACACTTACTTTCAGCGGGCTTTTGCGGCGCTGAATGTGCCGGAGGCCGAATGGGCCAATCCGACACTCGCACCGGCGACCCGAGGTTTCCTGTCGCTGATGGACGACGCGATCGCCGCCGGGACCTATGGCGAGACGCTTGCGCCGCTGGTCGTCTTCGAATGGAGCTATCTCAGCTGGGCCAGTGCTGTTGCCGACCGCGATCCTGGCCGGTTCTATCTCAAGGAATGGATTACCCTGCACGCCAACCCCGACTTCGAGCAGTTCGTCGGCTGGTTGCGGGCGGAACTGGACCGGCACGGCCCGGCCCTTCCGGAGGTGCGGCTGAATGCGCTGAAAGCGCTGTTCCGGCGGGCCGTTGACCTGGAAAAGGCGTTCTTCGACGCGGCCTACGGCGAGACGTCGCCGCAGGCCTGAGCCGCCGGATCTGATTTCGCCGACCCCGGCGCGACCTCACGGTCCGCGCCGGACCCTGGCAAAGGCGGCGCCGCTACAAGATTTTCGGCACCCGGTTCATGCGCAGCACCGCGCTTTCCGGCATGCCTGAGCCGAGCAGCGGCCGGAGATAAATCAGGAATTTATCGGTGATGTCGGGAACATCTTTCTGCATGAATTCCTCAGGCATGACCTTGGTCTTGGCGGCCACGTCCGAGAGACCGCTCAACTGATACTCGACCGAATAGAAGCCGGTCCGGTGGATGGTCACGGAGCCTGTCGTGTTGCCGTCCTCATCGCCATAATGGGCATATTGCACCGCCTTCTCGCCCACCTCGCGGGCCTCGCGGGCGTCCACGTCGGAGACGATCCCCAGGAACGACCGCTGCATGTACCCCAGAGTATCGGCACGCACGCGGCTGATGTTGGTGTTGGTCTTGACGTAATCGGCAAGCAGGTCGCCGAGCTGGCTGGTGCCGGAGAGCTGCACATTGCCGTGGGCATCGCGTTCCAGATTGGCGGACAGCTTGGTGATGATCGGCTTGCCGCTCTCGTCGTGGATGCCTTCGGACACCGCGACGATGCAGCGCCCCAGCCGGTCGTAGACGGCCTTGACGTCGCTCACGAACTGATCCAGCGAGAAGACCCGTTCCGGCGGGTAGATCAGGTGCGGCCCGTCGTCCTTGTGCCGCCGGCCGAGGGCGGCAGCGGCGGTGAGGAACCCGGCGTGACGACCCATCACCACGCCGATATAGACGCCCGGCAGCGCTTTGTTGTCGAGATTCGCGCCGGCGAAGGCGAGCGCCACGTAGCGGGCCGCCGAGGGATATCCCGGGGTGTGGTCGTTGATCATCAGGTCGTTGTCGATGGTCTTGGGGATGTGCACGCAGCGCAACTCGTACCGGTTGACCTTGGCTGTTTCACTCAGGATCCGCAGCGTGTCCGAGGAGTCGTTGCCGCCGATATAGAAGAATGTCTTGATTTCATGTGCGCGCAGGACCTTGAAGATCTCGGCGCAGTACTTCTCATCGGGCTTATCGCGCGTGGAACCGAGCGCCGCCGCCGGGGTCGTCGCCACCGCTTCAAGGTTGTGGGTGGTCTCTCTGGTCAGATCGAGAAAGTCTTCGTTGATGATGCCGCGCACGCCGTGATAGGCGCCGTAAACGCGTTCGACTGTCGGAATTTTGCGCGACTCGATCACGGCACCAACGAGCGATTCGTTAATGACGGCTGTCGGGCCGCCGCCCTGCGCAATCAGAACCTTTCCGGTCAGCATGGTGTGGATTTTCCTCCCATCCCCCTAGGGATCAGTTGGGCGAGACGGGACGCGCCGGTTGGGCCGGCTGCCTCCCGGTTGACGTGGACGGCGAACGGTATCATGGGGTTCGCATGCGCGAAAGCAGGAAACGGGGCGGCATCCGTTACGGACGCCGGCGCTCCGGGCCGCTGGAAACAGACGGGCGATTCCGGTTGGCGTTCGTGCCTGCCCGACCGGCGAGCGGAACCGCCACCGGCGGCCGCACCGCCGCCAGGGTTGATTTCTCCGGCCTGTGCCGTTATCAGCGACGCTTCATGACCCCATCGTCTAGAGGCCTAGGACACCACCCTTTCAAGGTGGCGACACGGGTTCGAATCCCGTTGGGGTCGCCAGCCGGCCGGGACAACCGCAGGCAGCCGCCGGCTTTCCACGCCTTGCGTTCGACGCAATCGCTGCGCACACCATTCGCGTGCAGGAACCTGGCGGCTGACCTGCCGCTCTCCGCCCCCTCAGTCCCTGAGCCGAGGCCGCCCTGCGATGGAACCACCGTTGTCCGAGATCCCTCACCCGGATTTGCCGACCGCACCGTCGGCGGCATTGCCGAACGGGCCGCCGAGGGGCGCAACCGTCGGCTATCATGGGCGGCTCCTCGCTGTCCTCGCGAACCAGTGTGCGGCCGTCACCGGCTGGCGGATGGTGCGTCTGCCGCTGTTCGGCTCCCGTCCCGACGGAGTCGTCGCAGTCGCCGGCTGGGGCCGCAAGACGCCGCTGGCATCGCGCGCGGCGGCGCGCTCCGGTCTGCCGTTCATCGCCTTCGAGGACGGCTTTCTCCGCTCCGTGCGGATCGGCGTCGAGGGGGATCGGCCGATCAGCCTGGTCGTCGATTTCACCGGCGTCCACTACGACGCCCGCTCACCTTCGGACCTGGAAAACCTCCTGCAGAGCAGCGGCTGGGAATCGCCGGAGCTGCGGGCCCGGGCGGCGGCCGGACTCGCCCGTCTGCGGCGCCTGCGGCTCTCAAAATACAACCATGCCCCGGCGCTGGACGAGACCGGCCTCGGCCTGCCGCCGCGGCGGGCGGACCGGCCCCGGGTGCTGGTCATCGACCAGACCCGCGGCGACCGCTCGATCACCGGCGGGCTGGCCCGGACCGCAACCTTCGGATCAATGCTGACCGCCGCGATCGATGAAAACCCCGGTGCGGTGATCCTCATCAAGACTCACCCCGCAGTGATCGCCGGCAGGCGCCAGGGCCATTTCGCCGCCGGCACCCCGGGCGCACTCGTGATCCGCAAGCCCGTCAATCCCTGGTCGCTGCTCGAGCGGGTCGATCGGGTCTACACGGTCAGCAGCCTGATGGGCTTTGAGGCGGTGCTGGCCGGGCTGCCGGTGACCTGCTTCGGCATGCCGTTCTATGCCGGCTGGGGGATCACCACCGACCGGGTTACCTGCCCCCGGCGCACCCGGCAGCGAGACGTCCTCGATGTCTTCGCTGCCGCTTACCTGCTGTATGCCCGCTACGTGGACCCGGCGGGTGGCGGCGCGCTGTCGTTCGAGCGGGGTCTCGACACGCTGGCAAAAATGGTCGCGGCCAGCGGGGCTGCAGCATGGTCACCGTGCCTCCCCGCTGACGCGCTTCACCCCTGAGGGTGCCCGGCCGGGCCGGACTGAAAGGTCAGGCGTCGGCGCTGCGGCCAACCCGGATGTCGCGGACCCAGGCCTCCGCCGACACCTCCACGAACACATTCGTGCTGGCGGCGATCTCGAAAGCAAGCGTCACCTCGCGGCCGGCAAAGCGGGTGAGATCGATCGCTCCGCGCTCGGTCCAATCAAACTCGGCGTGGTCCATGCCGGCCGCCGAGACGGTGTCGACCACCTCGCCGTCGACCAGCACGGTGAAGTCGGCGCGGGTGAACGGATTGACCGCGGCGCGCAGGTTGAGCCGGCGGCGGTAGCTCAGCCGGGGGCCGTCCCCGAGGGAAAGCCTGCAGGAGACCGTGCGCACCGCCCGCTCGATCGCCCCGCCCGATCCCGAGACGGCGTGGCCGTAGAGGGTCGGCGCCGCCTCCGCGCCCCGGCCTTCGCCGGGAAGCAACTGCCAGCCCTCACCGTCCCAACCGGGAACGGCGCCCGCCGGACCGGCAGCGGGGGAGTGGGTGCCGGTGTCGGCTCCGCCGGCCGGAGGCTCGCTCGCCGGCTTGGGTGCCGCAGCCGGCTTGGCAGGTTCCGGCTGGGCAGGTTCCGGATCGGGTGCCGGTTCGGCGGTCGGCGCCGCCGGCCGGGCCATCCGGCCGCGGCCGAGACCGGCGGCTTCGAACGAGGCGGCGAGGATGCCGGGGATATCGATCCCGAGCGGCCCGCCGCCGGATGGCTGCGGGCGGGCGCTGCCCTCGGGATCGGGCTTGAGCAGACCGGCCGCCTGGAACGACGTGGTCAGAATCTGACCGATATCGACCCCTGCGACGGTCGCCGCGGTCCGTCCCGCCGCCCCGGCCGGGCGGGGCGCTGCGGACGCCCCGGGCGCGGCCCGCCGTGCCCGCTCGAGCAGACCGGCGGCCTCGAACGACCGGGCGAGCACGGCGGCAAGATCGACGCCGCCGGGACCCTCGGTTTCTGCTCCCCTGTCGCGGAACCGCGCGTCGGCGCGGGCGCCGTCCCGTTCGGCCCCGGTGGCGGCGAGTGCGACCACCGCATCTGCCGGCTGCTCGCTCCACGGCGAGGCCTTCGGCGCGGACGCCGCCGGCCGGCAGCGGGCGCGGGGCTCACGCACCGTTTCGGTAAGCCCCCAGGATCGGGCGATGTGATGGGTGGAGGAGATGCCGGCATCGATGATGAATGGCCCGGGCACGCCGCAGCCATCGGGCCCGTCAGTCCTGATCGGCACCCCGTGGGTCATCCCGGCGACCGTATAGGCGGCGATCAGGTCGCGGCCGTCGTCGCCCTGCCAGGTGCGCCGACGATGGCCGTCGACCGTATCTTCGATGGTCGGCGCCGCGTCGAGACCGTGGACGTTGCGCCACTGCTTGATCAGCTCTTCGGCGTTCTGGGGGGTGACCGTGGCGTCGGCGTCCCCGTGCCAGACCGACAGGGTCGGCCAGGGGCCGGCGTGCGGCGAGGCGGCGCGGACGAGACCGCCCCATTCCGCGTCCGGGCGGCTGCGGCCCTGGAAGATCACCTCGAAGGCATCCTGGAGGCCCTCAGCGCTGCGATAGGGAACACCGGCGATGATCGCTCCGCCGGCAAACAGCTCGGGGTGGGTGGCGAGCAGCGCCGCGGTCATCGCCCCGCCCGCCGACACGCCGGTGACAAAGACCCGGCGGCGGTCGAGGGCGTGATCGCTGCAGAGCTGGTCGATCATCGCCCGGATCGAGGCGGCCTCGCCGCCGTCGCGGCCGGTGTCCTCGGCCTTGAACCAGTTGAAACAGCGCAGCGGATTGTTGGCGCGCTTCTGCTCCGGGGCCAGGACAGCAAAGCCGTGGCGGTCGGCAAGGGTCGTCCAGCCGGTGCCGTAGTCGTAGGACGCAGCGGTCTGGGTGCAGCCATGGAGGATCACCACCAGCGCCGCACCGTCGGGCAGATCGTCGGGCACGTAGGCGGTCATTCTCAGGTTGCCCGGATTGGCGGCTCGTATCGCCACCTCGGTCAGGGGACTGGTCGACGGATCGAGGGCCTCGAGGGTTTCCAGGGCCTCGCCGGCCTTGGCGAGGAAGTTTTTCCAGGGCTTGCGGTGGCCGACGCGGCGGGCGAGGCCGGCGACGTCGTTGAGGGTGTTGCCGAGGTCGAGCACAGGGTGGCTCCTTTCTGACGGCAGGGGTGTGGAGGGGACGGAGGGACGGGCCGCAGCCGGCGCAGTCAGCCGGCCGATCTCGATCAGCCGGGCTGCAGGCAGGAACACGGTGTGGATAAGGCCCGGATCGGCGGTGCCGCCCCGTTCCGGGTCGAGCCAGGCAGGCGGGCGGGCGCCATCGGGCAGCTCGTAGCGCTGGGTGAGCAGGGCGCGCCGGCCGGCAGCGCCGACGATCCGCTGGACTCCGGCAACGGGAAAGCCGCGGCTGACCCAGATGCCGAACAGGCCGGCGATCAGGGCTCTCGCGCCGGCCGGATCATGGACAGCAGCAAGCAGCCGGGCCAGGGCCTCGCCGAAGCGCTCCCCGCCCGGCAGCGCCGGCGCCCCCGGGGCCGGGGCCACCGGGGCCGGGGCCGATGCCGGCTGCGCGGGTTCCGGGCCGGAGAGGATGCGCGCCATCGTCGCATCGGCGCTGAGCGAGGTCGCCTCAAGAGCACGATAGCATTCGACGGCGGCGACGGTGTGAACCTGTTGCGGGGCGGCGAGAACGCCGAGCAGGAGGTTGGCGGCCTCCTCGGGACTCGCCGGCGGCGAGCCCGGGCCACGGGCGCCGGGCGGAAACAGCCCGGCGGTGACCATCAGGGTCACCCGGACCCGGAGATCACGCCGGGATTCACCGAGGAGGTCGGCGAGGCGTTCACTGAATTCATAGCGTCGCAGCGGTTTCATGACGGCGACGATAGCTGCGAACGCGCTCTGTGTCGAGAGAGTTTTTTAGTAGATGACGAAAATTAAATTACTAGCCCCGTCGTTGCGGGTCGCCATCGCCGGCTACCGTCTGGGCGCGGCCGGGCGGCGCACCGCCGCGCCACTCGCTGAGGGCAATCCCCGATAACACCAGAACCAGCCCGGCGAGTGCGCTCGCCTGCGGGGTCTCATCAAGCGCAACAACGCCGAGACCAACCGCCCAGAGCGGGATCAGATAGTTGATGTAGGAGAGGAAACTGGGCCCGGCTGCGGTCACCAGCCGGAAGTAGACAACGGTGGCGAGAGCCGTCGCGATCAGGCCGAGATAGCCGACCGCCGCCAGGGCCAGCGGATCGTCGGGAAGAACCCCTGCCGCCGCAGGCAGCGCGCCGCCGCCGCCCACCAGACCGGGTGGAACCATCAGCAAGGCTCCGACGATCGAGACGGCGGCAGCGGTGGGCAGGGGTTCGCTCGCCGGCCGGCGCCGGGCGAGGATGGTGTTGACCGCGTAGCAGACTGCGCCGGACAGCACTGCGAGCTGGGCGAGCAGCGCCGATCCGCCGGCCTCCAGTTCGAGCAGCGCCGCCGGACCGATCAGCACGACGATGCCGGCAAAGCCGGTGAGGAACCCGGCGACCCGCCGCGGAGTGAGCCGCTCGCCGGCCACGAACAGATGGGCCAGGATCAGGGTGACGAGCGGCATCACCGCCATCAGGATTCCGGCGAGGCCGCTGTCGATCCGCTGCTGTCCCCAGGTGATCAGGGTAAACGGCAGGGCGTTGCCGACCACCGCCATCACCGCGCAGGCGCGCCAGACCCGGCGCTCGGCGGGCAGCCCGTGGCGCAGGGCGATGGCGAGGCCGGCAAGCACGCCGGCGGCGATGACGAGCCGGGCGGCGACGACAGTGGCCGGTGGCAGCGCCGTGACGGCCACCTTGTTGACCACGAAAGACGAGCCCCACATCGCCACCAGCGCCATCAGCATCAGCCAGTGGCCGGCCGGGCGGCCGTTCAGCATGCCGCCACCGGCCGGCCAGGGCGGCAACGATGCGCCTCAGCCATCGACGCCGAAGGCAATGGGACCGTCGTAGCCGCCGATGTAGCTGAGGTGACTGATGAACGCGCTGCGCCCGTCCCACAGGTGCAGGCCGCAGGCGCGCGGTTCGAGGGCATATCCCGAGCGGCCGTTGCCGGTCAGGTCGAGGGCGATCTGGTGGGATGGCGACGGGGTGGAGGTGGCCGGGACCCCGGCGAACAGGGCATCGATCCGGCGGTGGACGTGGCCGCAGATGATCCGGCGGACCTGACGATGGCGGCCGATCACGGCGGCGAGCCCTTGCGGATCGGCGAGGCCGACGCGGTCCATGGTCGGATCGCCGGTGCGGAACGGCGGATGGTGGAGGAACACCAGCGTCGGAGTCTCCGGCGCGGCCGCCAGCCGGGCATCGAGGCGTTCCAGGCGTCCAGCATCGAGTCCGCCGCCGGTCTGCCCCGGGATGACCGTATCGATACCAACCAGGCGGACCGAGCCTAAGTCGACCACCGGCTCAATCGGCCCGCCGGCGCCGCTGACGCCGTAGCGACCGGCGAAGACCCGGTGCATGCCATCCCGGTCATCATGGTTGCCCGGAATCAGGAAGGCGGGAATGGTCAGGCGGGACAGCGCTTCGCCGAGCCGCCGGTACTGGCTGACAAGACCATCCTGCACCAGGTCGCCGGTGGCGAGCACCACTTCAGGCCGGAGTTCCAGCGCTTCCAGGTGGTCGATCGCCGCCTCCAGCGCCGCAACCGTATCCACCCGACCGCCGACCAGCCGCCGGTCCGGGTCCACATGCATATCGGTGATCTGTGCGATGAGCATAGCCACCCTTCCGACCTCGGCTGCCCAGAGCCCGACGGCGCCAGCGCAAGCCAAGCTCGCGCGGCCGTCTGCGCCTTGCCGGAGAGATCAAGGCCGATGGGAACGGCGCGGTCAAGTCCGGGAAATCGGGCCGACGCTTATGGCCCATAAGGGCCTTAAAATTACCCGAATTGAGGTCTATTCGTTTTGCCATCCGGCGAGCGTTTTTCCCCGCAAATCAAAGGATTACCCGCCGCCACCGGACCGCGGCGGGAGAGTTGTGCACAGCCTCCGCCGCCCGCCCGATCGACCGACCGGAAGGCCCTCGAAACCGGCCGGACTATGGCAGAACCTCGGCAATGCGAAGAACGCTGTGCCAATTGAGGGGTTTACGGATTGCCCGCGGAATGGGCAGGGTCCGAAAGCGTTCGGAATTGTCGGGGGCTGAACTCGCCCACAGCATCTGATCCACAAAGTTCTCCACAGCCTCAGTGGATACGTTTCGGTTGTGTGTCGTTGCCCATCCGGGGACGCCCCGCCGCCCAAGCAGGGCTGAAATCCCCCGCCGGCGAGAGAAAACGGAACCTGCCTCGCCGCGATCGCGCGGTTCTGCCCCCGGGGTTACCGTCCCTGCCATTCGGGCATGGGCTGCTTGGCGATGAACGCGTCGATCCCGGCCCGGGCGTCCTCGGTCTCCAGATTGCGGACCATCGTCCCGGCGGCGAGGGCATAGGCAGCGGCCCAGCCGGCTTCGAGCTGGCAGTGGAACAGTTGCTTGCCAAGAGCGATCGCCGCCGGAGATTTTCCGGCGATCTTGCCGGCGAGTTCGGCAACGGCGGCGTCGAGCGCCTCAGCCGCCACCACCCGGTTCACCAGCCCGTACCAGAGCGCGGTTTCGGCATCGATGAAATCGCCGGTCAGCAGCATCTCCATCGCCTGCTTGCGCGGAAGATTGCGGCTCAGCGCCACCATCGGGGTTGAGCAGAACAGCCCGAGGTTAACCCCCGACACGGCAAACCGGGCCTTTTCAGCGGCGACGGCGAGATCGCAGCTGGCAACCAGCTGGCAACCGGCGGCCGTCGCGATGCCGTGAACCCGGGCGATCACCGGCTTGGGACAGCGGACGATCGACAGCATCAACTGCGAGCAGGTCTCGAACAGCGCCCGGCTTGCCCGGATGTCCGAGGTCTCGCGCATCTCCTTCAAATCGTGGCCGGCGCAGAATGCCTTGCCGGCCCCAGCGAGCACAATCACCCGCACCGCATCATCGTCGCCGGCGGCGCGGATTGCCTCCAGCAATTCGGTCATCAGCGCCAGGGACAGGGCGTTGAACTGTTGCGGCCGGTTGAGGGTCAGCGTGGCGACGTAATCGGCAACGGCCACCTGGAGCAGGGGCGCAGCGCGGCTTTCAGCGATCTCGGCAGTCACGGCGGTTGATACGGACATTTTCAGGCCTCCCGGACCGGCGGCGCGCGGCGAGCATGGCCAGTCTCACCGTCGTCACCGGTATGTTGACGTTAACGTAAAGGGAAGCTAACCCGCCTCGCGGCAGACGGCAAGTGTGAGCCGCCACTGGACCCGTCCGCCTGACCCCGGCGTTGCCCCAGGCGGGGCCGCCTCAGGCGCTGGCCGTCGTCTTCTCGTCGAACTGCCGCTCGGCGTCGGCGACGGCCTCCGGCTTGGCGGCCAGGAACGGGGCATAGTGCTTGTCGCGGCCGAGGATGTGCGAGGTCAGCCAGTTCTTCAGGAAGGACAGCACCTCGCGGTCATGGATGGTGTCGGGGTTGGCGAGGAACCGGTCCCGGATATGAATGACCTGCAGGCGAAGCACCTCATGGGTGTGGGCGTGGGCTGCCATGTCGGGATAGCTGCCCGCGGCCATCAACGCTTCCTCTCGGGCGAAATGATACGCCGTATAATCGATCAGCGCGTTCAGCACCGAGCCGATTTCCTCCCGTCCCCGGCCGGATTCGATCGCCCGGTCCAGGCGATTGACGAGATCGAGCATCAGCTTGTGATCGGTATCGAGCGAGGCATTGCCCACGCTCAGTTCCTCTGTCCACTGGATCGTTGGCATGGCCGGATGTCCTTGCGTGTAAGCTCGTCATGGGCGACGGACAGCCTTATCAGACATAGGTTCGCAGATGCCGGAGCGCAGGGAAAACAATGCCCCAGTGGCAAACCTCCCCCCGCGGCCGCGGATCGGCCATTGACAGCGGCGCGTGATTTGCGATAGTGCGCGTTCGCTGCCGCGGATTAGCGCGGCGGCACCCGGGCCGTTGTCGGTCCGGCGGGCACGGATCCTCCGAAATCGGACTGACAACGCGGTTCAACCGATATGGCCACCTATTCCGCACGCCCCACCGATGTGGTCGCCAAATGGTGGGTGATCGATGCCGAGGGCTTGGTGCTCGGCCGGCTGGCGGTGGTTATTGCCCAGCGCCTGCGCGGCAAGCACAAGCCCATGTTCACCCCGCATATCGACTGCGGCGACCACGTGATCGTGGTCAATGCGGAGAAGGTCCGTCTGACCGGTCGCAAGCGCGTGAACAATAAGTTCTACTGGCACACCGGCTTCCCCGGCGGGATCAAGGAACGCTCGTTCGCCCAGATCCTCGATGGCAGCCATCCGGAACGTCTGGTCTTGAAAGCCGTGGAGCGGATGATCAGCCGCTCGCCGCTCGGCCGTCAGCAGATGCGCAAGCTCCGGGTCTACGCCGGACCCGAACACCCGCATGAAGCGCAGCAGCCGGAAATGCTCGATGTGGCGGCGATGAACCCCAAGAACGCGAGGTAACCGTCCGCGATGGCCGATGAACGCAAGGGACTCGAAGACCTCAAGGACCTGATGGCGAACAACGCCGCCGCGGCGGAAACGCCGCCGCCGGAGCCTGTGGACATTCATGCCGCGCTGCCCGAACCGCGCATCGATTCATTCGGCCGTTCCTATGCCACCGGCAAGCGCAAGGATGCCGTCGCCCGGATCTGGGTGAAGCGCGGCCATGGCCGGATCACCGTCAACGGCAAGCCGGCGGAAACCTACTTCGCCCGCCCCACGCTGCGGATGATCATCAACCAGCCGTTTCTGATCACCAACCGCTCGGATCAGTTCGATGTGGTGTGCTCGGTTAACGGTGGCGGGCTCTCCGGACAGGCCGGCGCCGTCCGTCACGGTATCAGCAAGGCCCTGACCCTGTTCGAGCCGGCGTTGCGTCCGCCGCTGAAGTCCGCCGGGTTCCTGACCCGGGACTCCCGGGTGGTGGAGCGCAAGAAGTACGGCAAGGCGAAAGCCCGCCGCAGCTTCCAGTTCTCCAAGCGCTGACGCCGGAACGGCAGCCGGCCACGGTGGCGCCTTGACGCGGCTGCCGCAGACCGCTCCCCGGCCGGGGAGAGGACCCGCGGGAAAGAGAGCGTATGTCCGAAGACCTTCCCGTCGCCATCGTCGGTGCCAGCGGCTATACCGGCGCTGAACTGGTGCGACTGCTGGCCGGTCATCCAGCGGCGTCGATCCGGGCGCTGACCGCCGACCGCAGGGCCGGCGAACCGCTGGGTGCCGTCTTCCCTCACCTGGCTGCGGCGGCGGCCGACGCCGGCCTGCCGGCGCTCACCGGTCTCGACGCGGTCCCCTGGGATGATATCGCCGTCGTGTTCTGCGGCCTGCCCCACGGCACCACCCAGACGGTGATCGCCGGCCTGCCGTCCCACCTCAGAATTATCGACCTGTCGGCCGACTTCCGCCTCACCGACGGAGCGGCCTACCGCCAGTGGTACGGGCACGATCACCAGGCGCCGGCCCTTCAGGGCGAAGCGGTCTATGGTCTCACCGAGGTGCACCGGGATCGGATCCGGACGGCGCGGCTGGTTGCCAACCCGGGCTGCTATCCCACCACCGCACTGCTGCCGCTGATCCCGCTGCTTAAGGCCGGCCTGATCGACCCCGATGACATCGTCATCGATGCCAAGTCGGGGGTTTCGGGCGCCGGCCGCGCAGCAAAGGAAGCCAGCCTGTTCAGCGAGATGGGCGAGGGCCTGGGGGCCTACGGAATCGCCAGCCACCGCCACGCCCCGGAGATCGAGCAGGAGCTGTCGGCGGCGGCCGGCCGGGCGCTGACTGTCACCTTCACCCCCCACCTGGCGCCGATGAGCCGCGGGATCCTGGCGACGATCTACGTCCGGCTTACCGGCGATGCGACCGCTGGTGACCTGCGGGCGGCGCTGACCGGCGCCTGCGACGGCGAGCCGTTCGTCCGGGTGGTGCCGCCGGGGGTGGTCGTCGCCACCCAGCACGTTCGCGGCTCCAACCTGTGCCTGATCGCGGTGTTCGCCGACCGCCGCCCCGGCCGAGCGATTTTGCTGTCGGTCATCGACAACCTGGTCAAGGGAGCGTCCGGCCAGGCGATCCAGAACATGAACGCGATGTCCGGTCTCCCGGAGACCACCGGCCTCGCCCAGGCGCCGCTGTTTCCGTGAACCGCGACCGGCAGTGCCGCACACGCACACGCGCGCCGCGCCCGCTGAAGCCGGCCCTTTAAGACGCGCAAGGATTCCAGGGGATCAGCTGGCTGGGGGACCTGGATTCGAACCAGGACTAACCGGTCCAGAGCCGGTCGTTCTACCGTTAAACTATCCCCCACGCGCGCGCCACGGCGAGCCCCGGTGCCACACGGGCGAGCGTCCCCGCGGACACGCTTCAGGGAGCCCCGGTACCGGAAACGCCGAGCCCGGGACCGAAAAGACCTTCTAGCACAGCACCCGCCGCCGGCCTAGTGGTTGGATGCTGACGGATGGGACCCATCCGTCAGCTGAATCGAACCACAGGATCAATCGT
>CAYVUM010000015.1:0-46242 GCA_964454795.1 uncultured Rhodospirillaceae bacterium | reverse complement strand
AGCAAGCGGCTTGTAACCGCTTGGGCTGGGGCTCGAATCCCTCCTCCGGAGCCAGTCAGCCGGACCGGCCGGCGGCGATCCCCGCCGGCCGGTCTTTCTGCTGGTCGTTCGGCCGCCGCCTCGACTGAGAGCCCCGTCGACGTTCGCCCCCTGTCGACGCCCGGCGCCCTGACCCGCATATCATCCTCTTCCGGCCGTGCAAGTAGCCTGGAGCCCACCGGGGCGCTTACCGCAGCCCCGTTTAGGAGCAGTTTCACCAAGAGCGTGCCGCAAATATGCCCCAAATGGGCTGCATCGTGGCCTTTCGGGGACAGGCCTTCCCCGCGGATCCGGCGCATTGCGACGAAGATGATGGCACGATTGTTGCGCGGTGGGAGCGCTCGCGCTTTAATTCCAATGCTCAGTCATGTATCCGGCTGCATCCGCTCCCGCCGGATCAGCACAGAGGGTCCGTCGATGGGATTGGGAGGCCGTGCATGACCGCTGTCGCGGCGGGGGGTTGGCTGCCTCGACAGGCTCGGCATTTCGTCGACCGCTTTCGGGGCCGTCCGGACAGCGAACATGAACAGGCGCTGATCCGTGTTACGATCGTCGGGCTTCTCCTCGGCTATTCTCAGCTTGTCGCCGATGGCGGAACTGCGGGCGGAGATGGATTCACCCTCGGCCTGCTCGTGTACATTGCCTACTTCGGCGTGTCAGTACTGTTGCTGATCGCGATTGCGCTGCGTCCCGGTCAATCGCGGCTTCGCCGGCTGGTCGGCATGCTCGGCGACTTCGCCGTCCTCTCGCTGTTCCTCCATGACGGCGGCGAACTCGCCGTCCCGGCATTTCCTGTCTACCTCTGGGTGGCGTTCGGCAACGGCTTTCGCTACGGCGTCCGCTATCTGGCCGCCTCCGTGGCGCTGAGCGTCGCCGGCTTCATGGCGGTGGTGGCGACGACCCCGTTCTGGCAGGAACACCAGGGGGTCACGGTCGGCCTGTTCGGCGCCCTCGTCCTGCTGCCCGCCTATGCCGCCAGCCTGATTCGTAAGCTCACCGAGGCGAAAGCCCAGGCGGAAGCGGCTAACCGTGCCAAGAGCCGGTTCCTCGCCACCATGTCACACGAGCTGCGCACCCCGCTGAATGCCATCATCGGCATCAGCGACATTCTCCATCGCAGCCATCTCGATACCGCGCAGCGCGACATGGTGCGGACCATCCGTGCTTCCGGAACGGCGCTGAAGGCGCTGATTGAGGACGTCCTCGATTTCAGCAAGATCGAGGCCAACCGGGTGGAGGTAGTGCACTCCGATTTCGACCTGCACCGGGTGATTGATGATCTGGTCACGATGCTTGGCAAATCGGCGACCGGGAGAGGGCTGTTCCTGGGCGTCCGGGTTTCTGCCGCCTGCCCTTGGGCACTCCGCGGAGATCCCCAGCACCTTCGCCAGATCCTGACCAACCTGCTCGCCAACGCCGTGAAATTCACCAGTGAGGGCCATGTACTGCTGACCGTCGAGAATGGCACCGCCGCCGGGCTGGACGTTGCCGCCGAAACCGGCGCGCCGCGGGCCGGCTTGCGGTTCTGCGTCGTTGATACCGGCATCGGAATCCGGCCTGAGGACAAGGAACGGATTTTTGAACGCTTCACCCAGGGCGATGAGGCCGTGAACCGCCGGTATGGCGGGGCCGGCCTGGGGCTCGCCATCTGCCGTCACCTTGCTGCCCTGATGGGCGGTACCGTGGATGTGGACAGCGCCCCGGGCAAGGGCAGCACCTTCACGGTGATGCTGCCCTTTGACGAGCGTGATGAGGATGAGCACACGCCGGTTCCCCGGGCGGTGCTGATCTCCTCCGACCGCGCTCTTGCAACCGCAATCACCAGCATCCTTGCCGCTGACGGAACCCGGCTTTCCGTCACCGAGTCGGCGGTGGCGGCTGCCGGTCTGTTGGCCGGCCCGGAACCGGCATCCGATACCTCCGAGACAACGGTGATCATCGATGCCCGGACCGATCCGGCAGCGCTCGACGGCACCCTTTCCACCCTGTGCCGGTTCTCAGACGGGGGCACAACCCCGGCGTATCCGGTTATTCTCGTGGTGGCAGCCGGGGCCGCCGGCGGCGCCCGGCCCGGTGTGGAGGTTCACCTCGAAGCCCCGGTCGATCCGGTGTCGCTGCGCCGTGCCCTTCACGCCATCCGGACCATCGGCGGTGACGGAGACGCAGTCGCCGAGATCCCGGCGGCGGGCAGCGAGGGAAAGCGGCCGCTGCGCGTTCTGGTCGTCGAGGACAACCCGGTCAACCGCAAGGTGACCGCCCGGATCCTCGAGCACGGGGGACATACCCCGGTCTTGCGCGCTTCCGGGGAGGAGGCGCTCGACTATTTCGACGCCGCCACCGACGGGACCGGCTGCGATGTGCTTATCGTCGACGTGAACATGCCGGGAATGAGCGGCATCGAGCTGATCAAGCTGCGCCGGATGTCGGAACTCGGCGGACCTGTCCTGCCGATCCTGGCGCTGAGCGCGGATGCCACGCCCGAAACCCGCCAAGCCTGCCTGGACGCCGGGGCGGATCTCTACCTCACAAAACCGGCCGGTGCCCGGGACCTGCTGACGGCCATCGATACCGCCTGGTCTTCGCGGCAGCCGGCAGCCGTGCCCGCAACCGACGAGACCCGCCGGGTGACCCGCCTGTCCTCCCACCCGCGATTCCGCGGTGATGCTGTGGCGGCCATCGACTGGGCCGTGATCGCTTCGCTGCGCGCCGTGGCGGCCGACGACGAGTTCGTCGTCGACATTCTCCACGATTTCCTCGCCGATACTGAAGCGCTGATTGGCGAGATCGCCATCGCCGTCGACCACCGCGATGCCCAGGCCTTTCGGGAAAAACTACACGCGCTGCGCGGGACCTCGGGAAATGTGGGTGCCTATGGTCTCAGGCGTGCCGCCGACGAGATTCGCGGCCTCAACCCCCAAGAACTCGCCCTGAACGGCGCCGAATACGTTCGCCGGTTCCGCTTCGAACTGGCCCGCCTCCGCGAAGCCCTGGTCGCCGACGAGCGCCTGTCGGCAAGCGTTCGTTGAGCGGCGACGGACGCTTTGCGACGGCGCGGAGGGTCGCGACGGCCGCGGCGACGGACGCTCCGCCGGTCGCCGTTCTCAGGGCTGCGGGCGCCCGGCGATGCCGCTCAGGCGGAAGGACTTCCTTGCATTTCGCCCTTGAATAGCCCATTTGGGGTTATGAGACCCCATGACGACGTTTGCCCGACCCTGCCCCGCCTGCTTGCCGGCGCTCTGCCTGCCCTCCGGCCTTGATGGATGATCCGCGCTGGAACCTGTCCGCCGGAACCGGCTTTGTCGACAGCGGCGCTGCGGGGAGAGACGTGCCCCTGCGCCGCCGGAGCGGGCGGGGGCCCCAGCGGATCGGAAGCGGCCGGCGGAGACTGCCGCCGACCGTGTCCGGTCTCCGCCTGGTGGATCGGCTCCTTCGCCTGGTTCCCAAGCGAAGGATCGGTCGATCCACTCAACGTTTGATCTTGTGGTTCGATTCATCTGACGGATGGGACTCATCCGTCAGCATCGAACCCCTAGTGCGCCGTGGCGAGTTTCCTCGCTGCGTCCGCCGCCGCCATCTCCGGGGCGGTACCGGCGTGGCCACGGGCCAGGCACCGACGATCCTGGGCCTTGGCGAGGTGCTTCATCCGCCGCAGGTCGCCGGGTGTCAGACTCAGGGCGGCATCGACCCACAGGTCGGTGATGCGGATAAGTTCCTGGAGTTCGACTGGACGGACGATGTCCCGCACCCGGGTCACCGCGCAGCGGCTGTTCCATTGGCGGTTGGCCGTGGCCATGAACTCGTAGACCGCTTCGAACCCGCAGCCGTCGTCGACAACCCGGTCGACCACGCCCTCGGCGAACAGTTCCTCGGCGGTGGAGACCCGGCCGGAGAGGATCAGCCGCTCGGCGCGAGCGCAGTCCAGCCGGCGGGAAAGGAAGCTGTAAGCCCCCATGCCCGGGAACATGTTGAACAGAACCTCAGGGAGCCCGAAGCGGGCGCTGCGCTCGGCGATGATCACATCATGAGCGAGAGCCGATTCGAAGCCGCCACCCAGGGCATCGCCCTGGACGAGGGCAACAGTGCACACGGGCCGGCCGCCGAAATGGTCGGCGATGCGGAACTGCCCGCGGGCGCAGACGCGGGCGTAGTGGAGCAGGCGCTCCCGGTCGCCGGCTTCGATAAGGCTCTGGAACAGGGCCAGGTTGCCGCCAAGATTGAAAATTCCCGGCAGTTCCGATCCGAGAATCACATACCGGATGGGAGGTTCGCCCTCACCCGCCTGATCGAAGGCCCGTTCCACCACATCCAGGGCGAAGGTGAGTTCGCGCAGCAGACCTTCTGTGAAGCTCGGTCGCCCGGCGGGCGCCATCCATTGCCAGAGCGAAGCGGTCGCGGCATCGTAGCTGAGATGCAGTTCGCTCAGCCGTTCGGCGCCTTCGAGCCAGGCTGGCAGGCCGTCGACGTGATCCGTCGGGGCCGGAACATCGCGGCCGCGGCCGGCGCAATTGCGCCGGAACGGCTCGGCCGCCGAGCGATCTTCGGGCTGGGGACGGTCGTGTTGTTGCCTGGTGGGCACACAGACGCTATCGTACATCTTTTCGCTCCTCTGAGGCACAATTACTATTGGTTGTGGAACCATAGGTTCTCTCGGCTCCAAGCTTGAACTTGAGGAACCCATATGATGACTATATCTTCCCCAAATCGGCCAAAAAACTGCCGTATTTTTTGGAGTTCAACCGCCCTTGCTTCACAACCACTCCGGTCACGCCGGAGCCGGTGGAATTACCCTTTTGGGGTATATTTGAGCGGACTGAAGTCCTCTTGTTGGCGTCTTCCGGCGGTGGTCTGACCGTCTGAGAGGAAAGGTCGTTGAAGGGCGCGCCTGCGGTTTGAGATAACCAATTTGGGGAAGGAAGGAACCGGGATCTGTGCAAGACGGGTCGGAAACACCCTGCAACCCATGCGAGCCTGCTCGCCGTGGTGAGGCGAGGACACGGGTGCGCGCGCGGGATCCCGGCCATGCGAGAAGAACAGCAGTGAGGCGACTATGTCCGTCGTGGTGATCGTCGACGACCGGACCGTCAACTTGCGCATCCTCGGCCGCTTTGCCGAGCGGCTCGGCCCCGACGTGGTGGTCCGGACCTTCGAGAACGCGGAAGACGCTCTCGCCGTCCTTCCCGAACTGGGCCCGGACCTCATCGTCACCGACTACGTGATGCCGCGGATGAGTGGCGAGGAGTTCATTCAGGAATGCCGTCGCCGGCCGGTCTCCCGGGACATTCCGATCATCGTCGTCACTGCCTTCGAGGATAAGGAATTCCGCTATCGGGCCCTCGACTCAGGCGCCAGCGACTTCCTGCTCAGCCCCGTCGATGCCCGCGAGTTCCAGATCCGCGCCCGTAATCTCCTGACCATCCGCGAACAGCACAAGTTGCTGCAAAGTCGCGCTGTCACCCTGGAATCCGAGCTGGAGACGACGCTTCGCCAGCATGCGGCGGAGATTTATCGCCGCGAGCAGCAACTCTGCCGGATCGTCGACACGGTCCCGGCGCTGATCCGTGCCAACCGGGTCAACCAGAGCGTGGTGCTGGCCAACGACTACCATGAGCGGCTGTTCCGCCCGACACCCCACGGCCTCGCCGACAGGCCGGTCCGACCGCTGTTCAGCGACGATTACCTCGAACGCCACCGCGCCCTCGACCGCAAGGTCGCTGAAACCGGCCGCACCCTGGTGGGGATTGAGGAAGTGGTGGTGGACAGCGAGGGCAGCGAACGGACCCTGCTGACCACCAAGGCGCCGCTGGAACGCCCCGATGGCGGTGTCGATCAGATCGTCACCGTCTCCCTCGACATCACCGAACGCAAGCGCCAGGAGCAGGCACTGCGGGAGAGCGAACAACGGTTCCGCAGCCTGGTCGAAAGCTCCGTCCTCGGGCTGGTGATCGCCAGCGACGGCCGCCCGCTGTTTGCCAACCGCACCTTTGCGGAGATTTTCGGCTTCGACTCGGCGTCCGATATCGTCGCCCTCGAAGACCTCGATTCGCTGATCGCCCCGGAGGACCGGCCGCGGCTGCGCCAGCTCCAGGATGCCTGGTCGCGCGGCGAGCCGGCACCAACCCGATACGAGTTCCGCGGCCTGAGGCGCGACGGCGCCGTCATCTGGATCGACACCCAGGTTCAGGAAGTGATCTGGGGCGGCCAGCGGGCGATCCAGTCGACCGTTGCCGACGTCACCCTACGCAAGGATTACGAACACCGCCTGCAGCGCCAGGCCAACTATGACGATATCACCGGCTTGCCCAACCGGATCCTCGCCCTCGACCGGTTGCGCAGCGCCGTACTCACCGCCCAGCGCCACAACCATAAGGTCGCCGTGCTGTTCCTTGACCTGGACAACTTCAAGCGGATCAACGACACCCTCGGTCACGCCACCGGCGATCAGCTGCTGCGCATGGCCGCCGAACGTCTGAGCAACAGTGTCCGCGCCGAGGACACGGTCGCGCGGACGGGGGGCGACGAGTTCACGGTGATCCTGCCGAAGCTCCGCTCCACCGAGCACGCCGAGCCGGTGATCGCCAAGATCCTCGAGACCTTCGCGCCGCCGTTCCTGCTCGGGCCGGAAGAAGCTTTCGTCACCACCAGCATCGGCGTGACCATCGCCCCCGATGACGGGCTCGACCCCGACGTGCTGATGCAGAACGCCGATGCCGCGATGTACCGCGCCAAGGAACAGGGGCGGAACACGTTCCAGTTCTTCACCCCCGAGCTCAACGAGCGCGCCCTCGAGCGGATGCGCCTGGAATCGCACCTGATGTACGCCGTCTCCCGCGGTGAGCTGAGCCTCCATTATCAGCCGATCATCAACCTCACCAACGGTGCAGTGGTCGGCGCCGAGGCGCTGCTGCGCTGGACCAATCCCACTCTCGGCAGTGTCGACCCGGAGCGGTTCATTCCCCTGGCCGAGGACACCGGCCTGATCGTGCCGATCGGAAACTGGGTGCTGGAGACCGCCTGCGGCCAGCTCAGCGCCTGGCAGGCCTCCGGAATGGCGCCGCTGCGGCTGTCGATCAACATCTCCTCGCGCCAGTTCCGCGGCGCCAGTCTCGGCCGCACCCTCGGCGAGGTCCTCAAGCGTCACGGCATCGAGGCAGCCGACCTGGAGCTGGAGATCACCGAGGGTCTGCTGATGGATGAGCTGCCCCACACCCAGGCGAATTTGCGCGAACTGTCCTCGCTGGCGGTGCGGCTCTCCCTCGATGACTTCGGCACCGGCTACTCCAACCTTCGCTACCTGCGCCGCTTTAAGGTCGACACCCTCAAGGTGGACAAGACCTTTATTGGCGAGGTGACCAAGTCCGGAGGGAATGCCACGGTGGTCGAAGCGATCATCGCCATGGCCCACCGCCTCGGCCTCCAGGTGGTCGGAGAAGGCATTGAGACCCGGGAACAGTTCGAGTTCCTGCGCCGGCACGGCTGTGACCTCGCCCAGGGGTTCTTCTTCAGCGAACCGCTACCGCCAGAGGCCTTCCGCGCGTGGGTGGTGAACCGCGATGCGGTGATCGTGTCGCTGGCCTGATCCGGCCTGCACCGGCCGGGACCGCGGCTGGCACCGCCGCCGCCCTTCACCTTGCCGCCGCCAACGGTTAATCAGGCGGTGAAGCCCAGGTCGCCGGCCGCGGCGGCGAGGGTCGGAATAACCGGAAACCGTCGAGGATCTGACGACGATGGCGATCGGATTTCGCGAACAGCGCCGTCGCGCCCGGCGCCGCTTCTGGTGGTCGGTCGTCCGCTGGGCGGCCGCCTTCGGGGTTATCGTCGGCGCCGGCTACGTGGCCTATGTGAGCGGCGCGCAACTGGCCGAACAGGACGTGACGGCCCTCAAGGCCCGGGTGAGCGAGCTGCAGGAGACCATTGACGGCCTGCAGCGCAAAACCATCGAGCAGCTCGCCGCCGTCGAGGCGAAAGAACTGGAAGCCGAACACTGGCAGCGCCGCTACCACAGTGACGTACCCACCGGCGAACTTCGGGTGCTGTTCGACCTGATGCGCGGCAAGCTCGAAAGCGGCATCGATCTTGACCGCCTCCGCTTTGTCCTCGAGGCTGTCGAGAACACCCGCGACTGCGAGCCGGAGACCACCACCAAACGCTTCATCGTCCGCACCCCGATCTACCGGGGCGGCGATGACTCCGTCCGGTTCGCCGACGGCGCCGTCACCGTCTCGGCCACCGGCGTCTCGGCGCGCACAGGGGACGGCCGGCCCGAGGCGTGGTTCGATCCGGCCGGCGACGTCTCTCTCAAGGTCGCCCATATCGGCGGCGCCGTCAGCGCCACCAGCGGCCCTCTGCCGCTCCGCCACGCGATGGTGGTCGATGACCGGGAGCACCAGTTCAACGTCATCGCGAGCAACCGTGGCTTCGTCGAGGTCACCCACCGCACTTGCCGGTTCCCCTGAGCGCCGCGCACCCGGCTTGGCGGCTTCCCCGGCCTCCGGGCGGCGTGCCGCCCGCCGGGGCCGCTCAGCGCTGCCGGCTGGCGTACGGATTGACGAGGCGGGCGATGATCTCGGCGAACGCTCCGCGCACCTGCACCTCGTCGCAGCCCATCAGGATGGCGTCCTCGAAGGCGTCCTGACAAACTGACCGGATCTCCTCGAGATTGTCGTTGAGGATACGAATCTTCTCGTCGCAGCCTACGGCGGTGCCGTCCGTCTGGCGCCAGACGACCGGCGGGATCCGGGTCTCGTTCTGGGACATGCCTGTTCTCTCCGACGCTGTGATGGGGTGTCGAGGTCGACCTCAGGCCGGAGGCCGGGAGCCGACCGCCCGGCTCGGCGAGGCCAAGGATTGCGTGATCGATGATCAACACCGCGGACGTTTTGCCGGTGCGCTTCGCATCCGTGCAGCTTAAAGTGACGATATCCAGAGCTGGAGGCGTAAAGTGAACGTCCGCATGAACGAGCAGGTCAGGCAGCTGACGGAGGAAATTCAGAGCCGCATCCGCGCGCTCGCCTATCTCCTGTGGGAGGCGGCGGGCCGCCAACAGGGCATGGCCCTCGAATACTGGCTCGAGGCGGAGCGGGAAGTTCTGCACACCATGCAGGCGGCCGCCGATACCTTCATGGAGCCGTCGAACCAGGAACCCGGGGCAAACCCGGATGATGCGCCCGCCGAGGGGCAATCCGGCAAGGACGCCCCGCAGCGCTGACCGGGCCGGCTTACCGCTGCCCCGGCGATGGGATTTTTGCGCTAATCGCAGGTCCGGCCGGAAAGACCCGCTCTGACGTTGCGGCGCCGGGCTCAGGATCGCCTTGTCGTCCGGTGGCCCGCTTTCCGGCGGGTGCGGATTCGGTCGAGGACGACGCGCCGGAATCCGTCACTGGCATCGCGCCAGGCCATGATCTCATCGAGGGTGCGCAGACAGCCGGCACAGAAGCCGGTCGTCGAATCCATCTCGCAAACCCCAATACACGGACTTTTCACGCCACTGCCTTGCTGAGCCAAGACCCGCCGCTCCGTTCAACTCGACGTTGATCCGAAGGTTTACGTAGCGCACCGGCGGCGGTCCGGCAAGGCGGGCCGGCCCCGCCGGCGGTGGGCCCTTTCCGACATGCGCGTGGAAATGCCGCAGTGCACGCGATCATGTTGCGCTGCACCTTTACGGTTGCTGAATGCGCCCCTGTTCCTATCATTGAAGAATGCTGTGCGGCTGTCGCACCCCCGGGCAGCGGCTTTCACGGCGACGAGGCCGGTTTATGCCGATCCGCAATCTGAACAAGCTGTTCTATCCCCGCTCGGTGGCGGTGATCGGCGCCAACAATGCCGGCGGTGATCCCGGCCATGTGGTGATGAACAACCTGCTGCGCGGCGGCTTCGAGGGGCCGATCATGCCGGTGAGCGCCGACAAGCAGGCAATCGCCGGGGTTCTTGCTTATCGGGATGTGGGCGCCCTGCCAATCACCCCGGATCTGGCCGTGCTGGCGATCGAGCAGGCGCGGGTCCCCGCCACCCTGTATGAACTGGGAGAACGCGGGACCCGCGCAGCGATCGTGCTCGGCCCCGGCCCGCTGAAGACCGGCGGCACGGGCGACCGCGACCTCCATGCCGCCGTCCGCGACACCGCCCGGCCGTTCGGTATGCGGGTGCTCGGCCCCAACTGCCTCGGCCTGATGGTGCCGCACATCGGCCTCAATGCCAGCGGCGCCCACCGCCCGGCCGATACCGGCGGGGTCGCGTTTGTGTCCCAGTCGGCGGCGATCTGCACGGCGGTCCTGGACTGGGTCGGCCGGCGCGACATCGGCTTCTCCCATTTCGTTTCGCTCGGTGAGGCCGCGGACGTGGATTTCGCCGATATCCTCGATTACCTTGGCAGTGACCCGATGACCCGGGCGATCCTGCTGTTCGTGGAAAGCATCCACCACGGCCGGGCGTTCATGTCGGCGGCCCGAGGCGCCAGCCGCAACAAGCCGGTGCTGGTGATCAAAGCCGGCCGGGTCCCCCAGGGGCAGTTCCTCGCCGCCCAGCGCAGCCACGCGCCGATCGGCGATGACGCCGTATTCGACGCGGCGATCCGCCGCGCCGGCATGCTCCGGGTGTTCAGCTTCGGCGAGCTGTTTGCGGCTGTGGAGACGCTCGCCAAGGCCAAGCCGTTGAAGGGCGACCGGCTGGCGATCCTCGCCAACGGCTACGGCATGGCGATCATGGCCGCCGATACCCTGCTCACCAAGGACGGCCGCCTGGCCGAGCTGTCGGCGGAGACGATCGCCAAACTCGACCAGGTCCTGCCCAATGCCGGACCGCGCTGCAATCCGCTCAGCGTCAGCACCGATGCGCCGCCGGTCAGCTACGCTGACGCCGCCCGCATCCTGCTCGCCGCCCCGGAGGTGGATGCGGTCATGGTGCTGCACGTCCCGACGGCGCTGGCCTCCAGTTCCGAAGCCGCCAGGGGGGTGATCCAGGTGGCCAAGGAGACCCGCGGCGCCGTCCTGACCAGTTGGATGGGCGGCGATACCGTGGAGCCGGCGCGGCGGCTGTTCGCCCAGGCGCGGGTCCCGACCTACGATACCCCCACCCAGGCGATCGATGCGTTCCTGCACATGGTCCGGTTCCGCCGCAACCAGGACATCCTGATGCAGACCCCGCCGTCGACCCCGCCGGAGTTTACCCCTGCCCGGGACACCGGCCGGCGGATCGTCGCCGAGGCCCTGGCCGCCGGCCGTCCCGACCTGGGCGAGGCCGGGGCGCTGGCGCTGCTCGCGGCCTATCAGATTCCGATCGTTGCCACCCATCAGGTGGAGACCGTCGAAGCCGCCGTCGCGCTCGCCACAGATCTCGGGTTCCCCGTCACCCTGCGGCTCGGCCCGGCCGATCCGGCGGTGACCGCGGAGGAAGCAACCGGCTCGCTGCTCGACCGTCCGGCCGCCGTGCGCTCGGCGGCGGAGTGGCTGATCGCTGCCTGGCGCCAGGATTTCCCCGGTCAGCCGGTGCCGCCGCTCACGGTCACCAAGGTCCCGGTGCGGCCGAAGAGCCGGCAGGTGCGGATGAGCATCGAGCTCGATCCGGTATTCGGGCCGATCGTCAGTTTCGGCGAAGGCGGTGCGACCGCGGGGCTGATCGGCGAACGGGTCGCCGCGCTGCCGCCGCTTAACGTGCCGCTGGCCCGGGAACTGGTCGGACGCAGCAGCGTTGCCGCGGCCCTCGGCGGCAGTGACCGGGTGCGCCCGGCCGACATCGAATCGCTGTGCCTGACCCTGGTCAAGCTCGCCCAGATGGCCGTGGACATCCGCGAGCTCACCTTCCTCGAAATCAACCCGATGCTCGTGGATGAGCACGGCGTCCTCGCCGTCGACGTGCGGGTCCGCGCAACGCCGTCACCGGACCGCCATCTTGCCATCCGGCCTTATCCGCAGGAGCTCGAAGAGACGTTCGCGCTCCGCAACGGCCGGGAGGTCCTGCTCCGCCCGATCCGCCCCGAGGACGAGCCGGCCCATTACGAATTCCTCTCGAAAGTGAGTCTCGACGACATCCGCTTCCGGTTCTTCGGGCTCGTTCGCCGCCTGCCCCATTCGGAAATGGCGCGGTTGACGCAGATCGACTACGACCGGGAAATGGCGTTCGTCGCCACCGCCGATAAGGAGGATGGCCAGGGCCGGGAGACGCTCGGGGTCGTGCGCACGGTCACCGATCCGAATAACGAACAGGCCGAGTATGCCATCCTCGTCCGCTCGGATCTGAAGGGCCAAAGGCTCGGCTGGAAGCTGATGGACAAGATGTTGGCCTATTGTCGAAGCCGCGGCACCCGCGAGATGGTCGGCCAGGTGCTTCGCGACAACATGGCCATGCTCGACCTGCTCCACGGGCTCGGCTTTCGCATCCGGGCGGTACCCGACGAGGATTTCGTCGAGGTCAGCTGCCCGCTTCAGGCGGCCGGCAGGCCTGAGGACGCCATGCCTGCAGCCGAAACCGTCCAAACCTGACGGGGTTCCCCGCAGACTGATCGCAACGAGCCCCCTGACAGGACCTGCCGTCTTTCGCTCAGGCGCCGGGCGCTCTCTCGGTCGCCTGGCTTCCGCGGCACCGGCCGCGGCGGGCTTTGCGCTTGCCATGGGACTTGCCATGGGGCTTGCCAAGGGGCTTGCCAAGGGGCTTGCGAAAGCCAGTTCGTCGGCCCGGTGGTTTCCGGCCGGTTGTGGACTCAAGCCGCGAACCGCAACGTCCGGTCAAAAGCGCAGCCTCCTGGCCGGCTACCGGTCGGCGGTTCGCGCCGACGGCGGGGTGGTGTCGGCCGGGGCGGGAAGGTCCGCGATGAGAACCGGGTGGATCGGCCGGCTGGGAACATTCTGAATATCGTACTGAAGTGCCGATAGCAGCATCTGCAGGCCGGCGAGGATCGGCAGTGCGGCGATCATCACTTCACCGGCCGTGGCCGGAATGCCGGAGCGCACCGAGCTGATCCAAGCCCCGGCCCCGTAGAGCCCGCCGCCGACAAACAGCAGCCCACCGACCAGGAGCAGCGCCGAGGCGATGCTGAAATCGCGCAAAATGTAAGCATAAAATATTCGCTTAGCGGTATTGCGGAGGTGACCGGCGAAGAATGTGGCGAGCGCCGGCCCGAGCCGCAGCGAACTGGTCTCCGTACCGTAGCGGGCGGTCATCGGCACATCGGTCACCACCGCCCGGAGCGTCGACAGCCGGAACAGCATGTCGGTCTCAAAGAAGTAGCGGCGGTGCAGCCGCTCAAGCGGCAGCAGCCGGAGCACGGCGGCATGGATCGCGGTGTAGCCGTTGGTCGGATCGAAGATCGGCCAGTATCCGCTCGAAAGCTTGCTGAGGAAACTGAGGGCGGCATTGCCGATCAGCCGGCCGCGCGGCATCGCCCGCACATCCTCGATCCGGTAGAAGCGGTTGCCCTTGGTATAATCGCACGCGCCGCGGCGGATCGGCTCCACGAACCGGGGCAGCAGCCTGGGATCCATCTGACCGTCGCCATCGATCTTGACGACGATCTCGGCGCCGTCGGCCAGGGCCTGGCGGTAGCCGGTAATCACCGCGCCGCCGACCCCCTGGTTCTCGGCGTGACGCAGGACGACCACCCGGTGGTCGTTCCACCGCGCCGCAATCGCCGCACCCGAGTCCTCCGGACAGGCATCGTCGACGCAATAGATCCGGTCGACCTCGGGAGGCATGGTTTCCAGAACGGCGTCGATCTGTGCGCGGACCCGATAGCACGGCACCACGACGGCGATGCGTGGCCGCCCCGTCCCGCTGCCGGGGAGCCCGATGCGCGCCATCGCCGGCGGCGCGCTCAGGATGACGTGGTCAGCCAGACCCCGCCCAGGATCATGGCCGCGCCGAGGGCATAGCGCCCGGAGAGCGGCTCGCCGAACAGCAGGGCGGCGATCGCCGGCACGATCGCAAAGGTCATCGCCACGAACGGATAGGCGATCGACAGCGGCACGCCCTGGAGAATGACGATCCACAGCACGGTGGCGAAACCGTAAAGGGAGATTGCCAGCCAGAACCAGGGGTTGCGGGCCAGCGCCAGCACCCCCGAGATGTCCTCGATTGACCCCGAGACCACCGCCGATTGTTTGAGCAGCACCTGTCCGGTGACCATCAGGGCGACGAACCCGAACAACTGCATCACCTCGCGCAGGTCCAGTGCGGTCATCCGGGCCTCATCTCCACGTGTTCGTCCGCGCCCGGCGTTTCAGCGCCGATCGCAGCAGCCGGTGCCCGGCCCACGCCATCGCTGTTGCCAGGGTCGGGATCAGAATCAGGTTATAGCGCGGCACATTCTCGGAAACAAAGGCGTGCAGACCGAGCATGAAGACCGGCGGCATGGCAAGGACGATGAAATCCCACAGACGCCGCCGGGCGGCAATGACCGCAACCGGGGCGCTGACCAGAACGCCGATCAGGCCCCAGTACTTGACGATCCACAGCCCCCGCCAGGCGAGGGCGAAACTGACCGCGAGATGCCAGGGCAGATCGCCGAGGATGTGGGTGCGGATCAGGTAGCCGGCCTGTCCGGAGGGGGTGTCCGCCGCCGCCGCGGCCTGGGCGCGGAGCGTGCTGCTTGCCAGACGCAGGCTGTCGGGGCCATCGAAGCCGAGGCGGGCGACCGTCTCGCTGCCGAAAAGCGCCCGGCCCAGGTCATCGCCGAAATCCGGCAGCCAGTAGACAAAGGCGGCCAGCCACTCCCTGGCCGTCATGTCGTTATAGCCGATCCGCATGGACAGAATCAGCGTGGCGTAGCCTTCGGTGAGCGCGAAGCTGCCGAGGACGGCCGCGTTGCGGATCAGCCAGGGGGCGACAACGACGGCATAGCCGGCGGCAAAAACCGCCGTCAGAAGCGCGACCTCCCGCCAGGGAAGCTGCCGGCCGTAATGGAGCGCCAGCGCTGCAAACGGAACCGTTACATAAAGCAGCCATGCGTAGCCGGGCCGGACCAGCGTCGCCAGCCCGAGTGCCGCTCCGGCGATCAGCCACGGCAGCACCCGGTCACTGCCCCGGGCGACAACCAGCGCCAGACCAAAGGCGGCAAAGGCCGGCAGGGCGAGGTTCTCGGTCAGCACCTGGGTTGCGTAGTGGGCGTAGACCCCGGTTGCCAGACCGAGTCCGAGCGCCAGCCACGCCGCCGCCAGCGACCGGCAGACCACCAGGGCCGAGGCGAAGACCAGAACCGCGGCCAGCGCAGCGAGCCCCGTCTGCACGGGAATCAGAAGGCCCAGGTTGGCGGCGCAGCGCTCGGCAAGATCCGCGGGCGGCACCACGACCAGACATCGGGCCGAATCCGCAAAGGTGTCATCGAGCGCCAGCACTGCGGCGACGAAGCCGGGGTAGAGGGGAGCGAAAAACATCCCCGGGGTGACCGGTCCTGCTCCCGTGCTGTGGCCCCAGACGCCGTCGCCGAAGACCCCGGTCCGCTCCAGATCGGCCGCGATCGACAGGTAGACCCGTGCGTCAGCATAGGGATAGCGGGCATCTTCGCCGGCCACCTGCCCGGCGGTCACCAGAAGGGCGACGGCCAGTGCCGCCACCAGGTGCCATCGCCACCGCTCGGGCAGCGGTCCGCCGGGGGCCCGGGTGCTGAAGCCGGAGGCGCCGCCTGTCCCCGTCACGGCGTCACTTCGATGTGGCCACGTAGACGCCGTCCCAGTCTCCGGGCGGAGGAGTTGCCTCGTACTCATCCAGGCGTTGTTCATAGAGATCGTACAGACCCGCCAGGTCGAAGCCGTCGATGAGCCCGCGGCAGGTGGCCAGGTGCCCGCGCGCCGCAGCCCAGGCCCGGTCGCGATAGGCGGCGAGCAGGGCATCGTGCGCCCCCTTGAGCACGGGAAAGGCGTTGCCGGTGCGCACGCTCTCGTCCCCGACCACAGTGTAGATGCTGACCGCGTCCCGCTTGCCCTTGACCCGGATCCGGTCGAGCTCGAGCAGCGCCAGGTCCGGAACCAGCGCCCGGGTGTTCTCGCCGACGATGATCCCGACCCGGTAGGCCTTGGACTGTCCCTCCAGGCGCGAGGCGAGGTTGACCGCATCGCCCAGCACCGAATAGTCGAACCGCTGGTCCGAGCCCATGTTGCCGACCACCACCTCCCCCGAATTGATGCCGACGCCGATCGCCAGCGGCTGGTAGGAGCGGCCCTCCGCCGCAGCCTCGGCGGCGAGACGGTCGTTGAGCGGCGCCATCACCGCCTGCATCTCGAGCGCCGCCAGACAGGCGTGACGGGCGTGGCAGGGATCGTTGAGCGGCGCGTTCCAGAACGCCATGATGCAGTCGCCCATGTACTTGTCGACCGTGCCGCGGCGGTCGAGGATCACCGCGGTCAGTGGGGTCAGGAGCTTGTTGATCAGCTGGGTGAGGGCTTCCGGATTGGACTTGAAAGCCTCGGAGATCGTCGTGAATCCGCGAATGTCGCAGAACAGGATCGACATCGGCCGGGTCTCGCCACCGAGGGCAAGCTGAGACGGATCGTCGGCCAGCTTCTCAACCATTGCCGGAGCCAGATAGAATCCGAAGGCTTCGCGCACCCGCCGTTTGCCGGCTTCCTCGCTGGCATAACCCATATAGGTTAGAAAGGTATAGAGCAACAGCATCGCGATGATCGGATAGGCCACATCGAACAGAATGTGAGCCTCGGTGAACAGCCACCAAGCCGCCGCTGTGGCCGACCCGGCGACGATCGCGAACAGCACCAGCGAGCCTTTGGCACCGATCCACGGCACCAGCCAGATCATCAGCAGCCCGCCCGTCAGGATCAGCAGCAGTTCGGCGGCGATCATGGTGTTGGGGCGGTGCAGGAAGCCGTCGGTCAGGGCGTTCTCGATGACCTGGGCATGGACCTCAACCCCGGGAGTGGCGCGCTCGACCGGAGTCGCGCGGATGTCGTGGAGGCCGAAGGCCGAGGTTCCGACGATCACCAGCTTGCCGGCGAACAGGGCCGGATCGGCCGTCCCGTCGATCACCTCGGCAAAAGAGACGTACTTTGCCCGATCACGTCGGGAGAAATAGGGCCAGACCCGGCCGCCGCCGTCGGTGGGCACGGTGACCCCGCGGGCAATCCGCAGCTCCTTGAGCCCAGCCGCGTCCATTTCGGCGATCAGGGTCCGTCGCTGGAAGGCGATGCGCAGAATCTCCATTGCCAAGCCGGGAAAAAGCGCTTCGCCATGGAGGTAGACGGCCGGCACCCGGCGGACGATGCCGTCGGCTTCGGGCAGCAGCGAGACCAGGCCATGGCCGGCACCTGCCGCCTCGATGACCGGGATATTGCGGATCAGGGTCGGGGCCTGCACCACAACCGCTGCCACCGGCGGGGCGTCGATGGTTTTCTTGACGAGGATCGGTGAGCTGAGCGGGACCTCGTTGACCACGCTCCGCTGCTCGGCGAAACCGACCCGGCCAAGAACCACCGGCCGGCTTTCGATCGCCCCGGCGAGAATCTCATCGTTGCTCGGCAGGGCGAGAAGCGAGCGCCTGGTCTCGGCATCGAGGCCGGGGAGGCCCACCGCCACCGCCGCCGGATTGAGCCGGTCGCTTTCCGGAAACACCACGTCGAACGCGACCACAGCGGCGCCGAGCGCGAACACTTTGTCGACCAGTTCGGCAAGCAGGGTCCGCGGCCACGGCCACTGCCCGAAGCGGGCCAGGCTGGGTTCGTCAATGTCGACGATGGTAACCGGCCGCACCGTGACCTCGCGCGGCCGGATTGACTGCATCAGGTCGAACACCTTGAGGCGGAGCGTCTCCACCGGTTGCGGCTCGCCGGCGTAGACGACAAGCAGCAGCGCCAGCAGCCCGAGCCCGATCAGCCGGTTCAGTCCGAACCAGCGGCGCAGCCGGCTGCGGGGTCCGGCCCGCCGCCCCGGCTGGGTGATTTCGGTCCGTTCCCGCCGGATCGCCGGCAGCGCCATCGCCTCTCCCCCCGCCGGACCCGGCGCCGGTCGCCGGTCGGAATGACCGCCTGGACGATCAGTACATCGACCGCTGCGGCCGCGGTCAAGGTGGCGGGCCGCGTGGCCTCGGATTGGCCCGCCCGGGCCGGACTGGTGAGGAGCGCCGCCACCGCCTATACTCCGCCGTCATGGAAGTCGCCGAAACCCGTCACTGGCTCCGACCGTTCCTGACTTCGCTGGCGCCGGTCTTCCGCGAAGTCCTGGTCATGTCGCTGTTCATCAATCTGATGGCGCTGGCAGTGCCGGTGTTCGTGCTGCAGGTTTATGACAGGGTGGTGTTCCATGCCGGCCTGGAGACGCTGACCGGGCTCGTTGCCGGGATGGCGGTTGTCCTGGTCTTTGACTTCGTGCTCCGCCAGTCACGGGCACGGATGCTGCAGCGGGTTGCCGCCCGCGCCGACGTGGCCGTCGGTCGGCGGCTGTTCGACAAACTGCTGAGCCTGCCGCTGCCGGCCCTGGAGCGGCGACCGGCGGCCTCGTGGCATGCCCTGTTCCGGGACATCGACACGATCCGCGCCACCGTGTCCGGCGCGTCGGCGGCGCTGGTCGTCGACCTGCCGTTCGCGCTGTTGTTTCTCGGCCTGATCTACGTCATTGCGCCATCGATCGCCTGGGTATTGCTCGTCGCCCTGCCGGTGTTCCTGCTCCTCGCCTGGCGCAGCGGCCAGGTCCTGACCCGGGCCAGTCTCGCCGAGCGCGAGGCCGGCCTCGGCCGCGACCGGCTGCTCGCCGAGTTGATCGCCGGCCGCAGCACCGTCAAGGCGCTGTCCCTCGGGACGGCCATGCGGCCCCGCTGGGAAGACCGCCATGCCGACGCCATCGAGCGAGCGATCAGCCGCGGCGCCGCCGCCGACGGCTACACCAATCTGGCGACCAGCCTGACGATGCTGACCACGGTGGCACTGACCGCGGTCGGTGCCGTGGCGATCCTCGATCAGGCGCTGACCATCGGTGCGCTGATCGCCGCCAACATCCTTGCCGGCCGGCTGCTCGGACCGCTGACCCAGCTGGTCGGGATGTGGCGGACCTATGCGGGCTTCGCCGAGGCGGGCCGCCGGCTTGGCGAGGTTTTTGCCCTCGCCGGCGAACGCACGGCCGCTGTCGTTGACCTGCCGTGGCCCGCCGGCAGGCTCACCCTCGAGGAGGTCACCTATGGATATGAGTCGCCGGACCGGCCCGTGATCGACCGGATCAGCCACCGCTTCGACGGCCCCGGAGTGCATGCCCTGGTCGGCCCCAACGGCAGCGGCAAGACCACCCTGCTGAAGCTGTTTCAGGGATTGTACCGCCCGCAGCAGGGCCGGGTGCTTCTCGACGGCGGTGATCTCGGCCAGTTCAGCCGCGATCAGCTCGCCGGCTGGATCGGCTACGTGGCCCAGGACTGCGTGCTGTTTGCGGGATCGATCCGCGACAACCTCGCCGTCCGGCGGCCCGAGGCGGACGACGCCGCGATCCTGGCCGCCGCCCGCAGCGCCGGCGCCCATGCGTTCATCGTCGACCTGCCGGACGGCTATGCCAGCGACGTGGGCGAAATGGGCCAGCGGTTGTCGGCGGGTCAGCGGCAGCGGATTGCCATCGCCCGGGCACTGCTCGGCGATCCGCCGGTGCTGCTGTTCGACGAGCCCTCCAGCAATCTGGACCGGGACGCCGAGACGGAGCTGCGCCGCCGGCTGGACGAACTCGGTCGCGACCGGCTGGTGATCGTTGTCACCCACAGCCCCGTCCTGCTCGGCGCGTGCAGCCGGATGGTGGTGCTGGATGGCGGGCGGATCGCCCTCGCCGGCCCGACCGCCGAGGTTCTACCGCGGCTGACCCGCAAGCCGGCGCCGAAGCCGACGACGGCGGCGGCGGTTGTGACCCTGTCCACCGGCACCGGCCCGGCCGAGCCGCCAGCCACAGCCGGGCCGGTAAACAAAGATCACGGACCGTGAGCCGTCTCGACGCGATCGCCGGGCGCCATCCCCTGCCCACCTGGCGGACCGCCGCCTGGATCATCATGGCGGCGGTGGCGGCGTTTCTGAGCTGGGCATATTTTGCCCGGCTCGACGAGGTGGCGGTCGCTCCCGGCGAGGTGGTTCCAAAGGGCAAGGTCAAAGTCATCCAGCACCTGGAAGGCGGGATTATCCGGGCCATTCACGTTCGTGAGGGCGACATCGTCACCGCCGGCGATCCGCTGCTCAGCCTTGATCTCGGCACCACCGCCGTCAATCGTGAAGAGCTCCGCGCCCGCTTCGATGGCGAACTGCTCCGGCGCGCCCGGCTGATCGCCGAGGTGGGCGGCGCCGAGCCCGACCTGCCCGCGGAACCGGCCGCCCGGCAGCCGGCGCTCGCCGCCGCCGAGCGGGAGGCGTTCAACGCCCGGCAGCGCGAGCTGCAGTCGGCCCTGGGAGTCCTCGACGCCCGCATCGAGCAACGCACCCTGCAGGTCCACGAGCTGGAGGCGCGGCTGGCCGCGGTGGAGCGCAGCCTCGCCCTCGCCCGCGAGCGGCTCGGGATGTCGGCCTCGCTGTTGTCTCAAAAGCTGACGGCGCGGATGGAGCACCTGGAGATTCAGGCGGAAGTGGAGAGCCTGGACGGCGAGCGGGCGACGCTGGCCCAGTCGATCCCCCGGGCCCGCGCCGCTGTGGTCGAGACCGAGCGGCAGCGGATCGAGACCGTCGATCGTCACCGCCGGGAGTCGTTCGAGGCGCTGGGCGAGGCGGAGGCGGCGATCGCCAGCCTGAGCGAACTGCTCAGCGAAGCCACCGAGCAGGGGCAGCGGGCCGAAATCCGCAGCCCGATCGACGGCATCGTCAAGAACATGCGCTACAACACCCTTGGCGGAGTGGTGGCGCCGGGCGAGCCGATCCTGGAGATCGTCCCCTCGGGCGACCGTCTGGTGATCGAGGCCCGACTCAGCCCGACCGACCGCGGCTATGTGGCCGCCGGCCAGCCTGCCGTGGTCAAGGTGACGGCCTATGATTTCATCCGCTACGGCGGCCTCGACGGCACCGTCGTCCAGGTGGCGCCGGACAACAGCACCACCGACCGTGGGGTGCCGTTTTTCCGGGTGATTGTCGAGACCGACCGGTCAAATCTGGGCGAAGGCGAAACCTTGCCGATCACACCGGGGATGCAGGCGACCGTGGACATTCACACCGGCGAGCGCTCGGTGCTGTTCTACCTGATCAAACCGGTGCTGAAACTGCGACACGAGGCCTTTCGCGAACCCTGAGGCCGCGCGGGCCGGAGGCAGGCGGCCGGGTCAGTCGAGCCGGATTTCCATACCCTCGCGGGAGACGAAGGTGTTCTCCCACGACTCGCAGGCTTCGCGTTCGAGCTCGTCCATGAAATCGTCATCATGGTCCGGTTCGTGGTGGAACACGGCGAACCGCCTGACGTTGGCGAGCCGGCACAGACGTTCGCCCTCCCGCCAGGTGGAATGGCCCCAGCCGATATGATCGGGGAACTCATCGTCCGTGTAGGTGCAGTCGTAAATCACCAGATCGGCACCCTCGATGAGGTCGAGGATTCGCTGGTCCGGCCGGCCAGGGACGTGCTCGGTATCCGTGATGTAGCAGACCGAGCGGCCATTGTGGTCGATCCGGTAGCCGGTGGCGCCGTTCGGGTGGTTAAGCGAAGCGGTGCGGATGGCAACGTCAGGAAACAGCTTGAAGCGGTCACCGGCTTCGAAATCGACGAATTCGACGCAGGCGCGCATGGCGTCCAGCGGCACCGGGAACATCGGGTCGTTCATCTGCAGCGACAGGGCGTTGTGGACCCCGCCCTGGTGCTTGAGGTGACCGGCCATCACCCGCACCCGGCGGTTCGGATCATAGGCCGGCCGGAAAAACGGAAAGCCGTTGATGTGGTCCCAGTGGGTGTGGGTCAGCAGGAGGTGGGCGGTGCGGACGTCATGCTCGAGAAACATCTTGCCCACCCCGCGAATTCCGGTTCCGGCGTCAAGAACAAACCGGTGTTCACCGACGCCGACCTCGACGCAACTGGTGTTGCCGCCGAAGCGGATGTGGTTTGGAGACGGGCAGGCGATGCTGCCGCGCACGCCCCAGAAGCGGATTCCGAACATCAGAGCAAGGCCACTCCTTCACGTAACAGCCTGGTGGTTCGATGCTGACGGATGAGTCCCATCCGTCAGATGAATCAAACAACAGGATCAATAGCTTAGCAGATCGAGCGGTCAGTCGCCCGGGAGCCGGGCGAAGAATCCGATCCACCAGCGGTTATGGCGAGTGATCGCCTCGCTTTAATATAGTTATCAGATCGGCGGGGATGACGCGACTCCACCCGGATCACTGAAGCGCGTTCAGAGGACAGGCGGCGAGGTCACAGAAACCGGCGTCCCGATCTTCAGGTCCAGGACCGCCGCAGCGTTGCCCATGTTGACCGCAAATTCAACAAGACCATTGGCATTTTCATACCAGAAGGCCTCTCCCGGGCGGCGATCGGAAAATGTGTCGGCATTTGTCAAAATTGACCCGCCGACCCTGATTTCCGCCGAGGGCGGAACTCCGCTACTGCGCAATCCGGCCATCGCATTGCCATAAAAGTCGATATAGATCACTTCCGGCAGGTCGTCGGGCCAGTCGGAATACCGGTCCGTGCCTGCGGTGCCGGCCGGTCCGGTCGGGACGGTGCCAACGGCCAGCCGCGCCGCAACCGGCGCGAACAGGTCCCGGCCGTGGAATGAGGCCGAGAGCCGCGCGGGGCGGTCGTCGATGGACCACCAGCGTGCCGGTTCATCGCTGCGCCGGGCGAGGATTTCGAACAGACCGTTGTCCGGGCCGACGAACCAGCGCCGGCTGGCAGAGACGATCACCGGGCTGCGCACACTGCCGACACCCGGGTCGACCACAGCGAGAAACACCGTTCCGGCGGGGAACTCCTCGCAGTAGGCGGCAAGCAGATAGGCCGATGCGCGGGGATCGCGCGAGGGCGCATCAGCAAACAGATCGATGATTTCGACGCCGGGCGCCCCCCGCCGCAGGACCGCTTTGACCTGGCCGGTATAGGGACCGGTCAGGCCGAAGTCGGTAAACAGGACGATCACGCGGCCGCCGGCCCGGACGGCCCGCGGTTGCGGGGCTTCTGCCCGGGGCACAAGGCTGCGTGCCGGTCCGGACCCGCCGGCTCAGCCGGCCGCCGCGAAGGCCGGAGCCGCGGCGGCAGTCGGAGCGGCGGCGGGCAGGGTCATCACCTTGCGAACCTTGTCGAGGGCGCGGGCTTCCAGCTGGCGAACGCGCTCGCGGCTGATCCCGAATTCCTTGCCCAGGTCTTCGAGAGTCCGCGGATCATCGCGCAGCCAGCGCTCGGCGATGATGTGCCGCTCACGCTCGGGCAGCGACTCGAGGGCAGCGTGGAGCGCCTGATGGCGCTGCTCGCCTTCCTCCCGCTCGGCGGCCATCGCCTCCGGCGATGGTGTTTCGTCGACGAGGGTATCCTGGAATTCGGCGCTCTCGTCCTTGTCCCTGGACATCGGCGTGTTGAGCGACAGATCGCGGACGGCCAGCCGCCGGTTCATCTCGATAACGTCCGATTCCGACACCTCGAGGTGGCTGGCGAGCTGCTCGGCCTGCTCCAGACTCAGTTCACCCGAATCGACGATCTCGAGCTGTCGCTTGATCCGTCGCAGGCTGAAGAAGAGTTTCTTCTGAGCAGCCAGCGTACCCATTTTCACCAGCGACCAAGTGCGCAGGATGTATTCGGTAATCGCCGCACGGATCCACCACATGGCGTAGGTCGCCAGGCGGAAGCCCCGCTCGGGCTCGAACTTCTTGACCGCCTTCATCAGGCCGATGTTGCCCTCGGCGATCAGGTCGGACACGGGCACCCCATACCCACGATAGCCCATGGCGATCTTGGCGACGAGGCGCAAATGGCTCGTCACGAGCCGGTGCGCCGCGTCCACATCACCGGTTTCGCGAAAGGTTGTGGCGAGTTCGTACTCTTCGGTATCCGTGAGGATCGGATAGGTCCAAATCTCCCGGAAGTACCGCGAAAGGCCGGCTTCGCTGTTGACGGCCGGCAGGGTCATCGATGCCATATTCAAGTCTCCGTGATCTGGCGCAGTGGCGACGAGATGAGGCGCACAACCGAGCGGCGCGGCATCGGTGGTGCGCTGATCCGGGTCTTCGTCGACCCGCGCAGCCTACGTCTGATGACCAGAGAGCTCCGGGAGATACGCGAAAAGCGCTGTCATGTTCATATCCTCCTTCCGAGCGATATGCGTGTGTCCGCCGCTGCGCGGCCGGACAGGGGTTGCCCCAGTGTCAAGGCAGCAACCGTACATCATCCCGGAAACGCTAGCCTTATCCCACGCAAGTGTCAAGGTCCATTCCGCACCCGCGAACGTGAAGCCGCTGCGCCAAGCTTGTCGCGGCCGGGAGGCCCCTCTATTGTCCCCGGCGGTCTACGCAGAGTGCCACCAAGTGTTTCGCCGCCGGCTTCGATCAGGAGTGTCCGCCCCGGGTGATCATCGGTGTCGGCTTGCAGGCCCCGCCAATTGCGCGGTTGAAAGGAGAGTGCCGGTGTCCCCGATCCGTGCCGCTCGTTTGCTGCTGTTGATAGTACTGCTGATCGGGCTTCCCGGATCAGCAACCGCGAACGAAACCGGACCAAAAGAGGTGGTGGCGCAGTTCCATGCCGCTTTGCTCGACGTCTGGAGGCAGTCCGACACGCTCAGCGTCGAGCAGCGCATCGATCGCCTGCGCGAACCCGTCCGCAGCACGTTCGACGCCGCGGCGATGATGCGGGTTGCCACCGGTTCGGCATGGCGCAACGCCGACGAAAGCCAGCGCCAGCGCCTCGCTGACGCGTTCCTCAGCTACACGACCAGCGTCTACGTCAGTCGCTTCACGGATTACGCCGGCCAGTCGTTTCGCACCCTCGGGGTCCGTCAGGGAACGAGCGGGCGGGTCATCGTCGAGACGGCCATCGTTCGATCGGATGGGTCGGCCGTCAGCCTCGATTATGTTCTTCACCCCGTGGACTCCGGCTGGCAGGTGATCGACATCGTCGCCGAAGGTGTGAGCGAACTGGGGGTTTTGCGCTCGGACTATCGCCAGACCCTGCGCCGGGGCGGGATCAATGCCCTGATTGACGCTCTCAACGATCTCGCCGACACGCTGGTTGAAAGCTGAGAACCGCCCTCCCGCCACCTTACGCTCACGCCCGCTTGCCGCCCCGCGTCGCCGGTATCGCCGCGGCTCCGGCCCAGAGCCGGTTGCCGGTCACGCGCCCGGGGCTTTGGGCTGCCCGCCGTAGACGACGGCCGGGTCGAAAACCTTCTCTGTCTCCTCGAACCGCAACCGCGGGCCCTCCCCGCCTTCGCCGCGGCGCGGAACGATCGACCGGTAGAAGCAGGACCGGTAGCCGACGTGGCAGCAGGCTCCGCCGGTCATGCGCACCCGTAACCAGATCGTGTCCTGGTCGCAGTCCGTGCGGATTTCCAGAACTTTCTGGACCAGGCCGCTGGTCGCGCCCTTGTGCCAGAGGCTCTGGCGGCTCCGGCTCCAGTAAACCGCTTCTCCTGAAGCAAGGGTGCGCTCCAGGGCTGTCGCGTTCATGTAGGCGTGCATCAGCAACTCGCCGGTGTCATAATCTGTGGTCACGACCGGAATGAGTCCGTCCTTATCGAACTTCGGCGCGAGATCGACGCCTTCCTCGATGTCGGCGACGGTCTCCCGCGACCGCAACACCGCCTCTCCATTCATCTTGCATTCCTCTCTTCGTGTTCTTAACTCTCGCTGGCTCGGTGCAGGCGGTGAAAGCCGGCCGTCACCATCCGGCCCGAACCCAAGGTAAGCCGGCTTGCGGGGTGGAGGAAGGTGGCGTGCGCCGGCCAAGCGCAGCGCGGCTCGAAAAATGTGTTGGGCGCCTCCCGCATTCGGATCTATAGAGACCGCTCAATTCTCGCCCCGGCAACCCGATACGAACAGGAAGGACGGAACAGATGGCCGTTCCGAAACGAAAAACCTCGAAGTCGAAGCGGAACATGCGTCGCGCACACGACCGGGTGAAGCCGTCTGCCTACATTGAGGACAAAACCTCGGGGGAGCTGCGCCGGCCCCATCACATCGACCTGTCGACCGGGATGTACCGTGGCAGGCAGATCCTCGAACCCAAATAGCCCGCCAGCGATCCCAGGCCGCACCCGGACGCCGGTCCGGGCCGGAATGCTCCGCACGCCCGGAACGCTCCGTACGCCCGGACAATCCCGCGCCCCATTCCCTGGCTGTCCCGCCCGCATCCGCTCCTGATCAGGGTGACGACCACCCTCTGCCAATGGCCCGTCCAGCTCCCGAGCGTCAACCGCCAGATGACAGCGGTCCGCACCGCCACGCGCCGCGGGCGGGCAGCATCAATGCTTTCAAGGCCTTCCTGCGAGCCCTGCTGATCCGCTGGATCGGCCTTGTCTGCGGCTACCGCGGCATCGTGGTCGCCAGCTGCCTCGTGATCGCGGTGGCCGGCTTCGCCTACGTCCTTGCCGAGATCAGGATCACCACCGACCCCGAGAACCTGATCGCGACGGACCTCCCCTACCGCCAGGGCATCCGCGAGCTGAGGACAACGTTTGCAGACAGTCGCAACCAGCTCGTCGTGGTCATAGAAAGCGAGGACGCCGACCGGGTCATGGATACGGCGCGCGCTCTGGCTGAGCGGATGCGCTCCCGTCCCGATCTGTTCCAGGAGGTCAGCTCGCGCGAAGACGATCCGTTCTTCCGCCGCAACGGCCTGCTGTTCAAGGACCTGACCGCTCTCGAGGATCTGGTCGACCGGCTGGCGGCTGCGCAGCCGTTTCTCGGCGCCCTGCAGCGCGATCCCAGCCTGCGGGGGCTCTTCGACCTGCTCACCCGCATCGCCGAGGAGGAGGAGGTTGTCGACTCCAGCCAGGACGATATCGCCCGAGTGTTCGAGTCCGTCGCCGAAGTGGCGGAAGCGCAGGAAGCCGGACGGCCGGCCAGTCTGTCCTGGCGACAACTGATTGCCGAAAGCGGGGACGACGACCAGCCGGCCCGCCGGTTTCTCACCGTGGTTCCGGTCTTCGATTATTCGATGCTGCGCCCCGCCAGTCGGGCGATCGAGACCGTGCGCGGCTGGTCCAATGAACTGGCGCCCGACGCCGAGCATCCGGTGTCGATCCGGCTGACCGGCGAGGCGGCGCTCAACGACGCCGAACTGCAGACCGTCGCGGTTGGCATAGGGGCGGCCGGTACCGCGTCGCTCCTCGCGGTGGTCGCCCTGCTCTGGATCGCCTTCCGGTCGCCGCGAACGACCGTGGCCGCCCTGGTCACCCTGATCGTTGGCCTGATCTGGACAGCGGCCTACGGGGTTGCCGTCGTCGGCGCCCTCAACCTGATTTCCGTGGCCTTTGCTGTCCTGTTCATCGGCCTCAGCGTCGATTTCAGCATCCACTTCGCCCTGCGCTGCCGCGAGATCGAGAAACAGGGTCGCGGCGCCGCGGATACCACGAATGCCAGTCTCGCCGCAGCCGCAACCCGGGTCGGGGGTGCGCTCACTCTGGCAGCCGCGGCGGCAGCGATCGGCTTCCTGTCGTTCCTGCCGACCGACTATACCGGCCTTGCCGAACTCGGAGTCATCGCCGCGGGCGGCATGGCGATCGCCCTGTTTCTTAATTTTACCCTGCTGCCGGCCCTTCTCAGCCTCCTCAAGCCCCGGTTCGGGCGGGAGGTGCGCTGGTCGGCGCCCTGGCAGGTTCAGCTCGAACGACAGTGCCGGCGCTTCCCGTGGACGCTGAGCGTCATTGCCGTGGTGATCGCGATCGCGAGCGCTGTCATTGCCCGGGACGCCTACTTCGACTTCGACCCGCTTCACCTGAAGGATCAGAGCAGCGAATCGGTGGCGACGCTGCTCGAACTCATGGACGAAGACCCGACGCTCGGCTACGCGATTTCCGTCCGGGCCGAGGACCTGGAAGCAGCTCAGCAAATGGCTTCCCGGGTCAGCGATCTGGACACGGTGGCCGGCACACGGACTCTTGCGGATTTCGTTCCTGCCAACCAGGATGCAAAGCTCGAGTTGATCACCGACCTGCAGCTGATCCTCGGTCCGTCCCTGGCGGCAGAACCGATCGCACCGCCGACGGCAGCCGAGGAACTGGAATCGACGATGCGGCTGCAGACCGCCGCTGTCGGCGTGCCTGCGACCAATGGGGGTCGTCTGAGCGCTGCCGGCGACCGGCTGGCCGACGCGATGGCCGGGGTTGTGGACCGGGCTGTCGACGATCCGAATGTGCTCACCGATCTCCGGACCCGACTGCTCCGGCGGCTTCCGCCGTTGTTTGCCGATCTTGGCGATTCGCTGGCTGCTGACGCGTTCGGCCTGGCCGATCTCCCCGAAGACCTGCGCACTCAATGGCTCGGCGACAATGGCCAGGCACTGCTGCAGATCTTTCCCGAAGAGCCGGTGCATCGCGATCCCGAACGCCTCGCCGCGTTCGTTACCGAGGTGCGGACGATCGCTCCCGAGGCCAGCGGGCCACCGGTCGGCATCTATGAGGGCGGCCGTGCCGTGGTCGCGGCGTTTTTTCAGGCGGCGGCGATCGCCGTGCTGGCGATCGGCGCGATGCTGCTCATCGTCCTGCGCAGCGTGCGCGACACGCTCATGGTCTTTGCGCCGCTGATCCTTGCCGCGCTCTTGACCGTGGCCAGCTCGGTGGTGCTCTCGATCCCGTTCAACTTCGCCAACGTCATCGTCCTGCCGCTGTTGTTCGGGCTTGGGGTCGCCGGCAGCCTCCATCTGGTGATGCGCGAACGCGCCGGGATCGCCGCCGGGGACGGCGCGCAGCCGGCGACCAGCACGCCGCGCGCCGTGGTCTTCAGCGCCCTGACGACGATTGCGTCTTTCGGTAGCCTGAGCCTGTCCGCGCACCCCGGGACGGCGAGCATGGGCATTCTTCTAACCGTAGCAATCGCGTGGGTGCTGGTCTGCACGCTGGTGTTCCTGCCGGCAGGGCTGGCCCTGGTTGGCAAGGGACATCATTGAGACGGTTCCAGGCCCACCGGACAAAACCATATCCCACAGGTGGTTGCATCCGTTCGCCGGGTCGTATCCAATCCGGCCGGTGGCTGCGTCGTCCGGGACGGCGGCGCCGTCGCGCCAGTGCGAGAAGAAAGCGGGGTTTACCATGGTCTCCGACGCCATCGCCGCAACCGCCACGCCGAACAAGCCGCGGCTCCGGGTTGTGCTCGCCAACCCGCGCGGTTTCTGTGCCGGGGTCGAGCGGGCCATCGAGATCGTCGAGCGGGCGCTCGAACGGTTCGGGCCGCCCGTTTATGTCCGCCATGAGATCGTCCATAACCGTCATGTGGTCGAAACCCTTCGGGAGAAGGGCGCGGTGTTCGTGGAGGAAGTTGCCGAAATCCCGGACGGCGCGGTGACCGTGTTCAGCGCCCACGGGGTTTCCGAGGCGGTGGAGTCGGAGGCTGCCGAGCGGAACCTGCCGGTGATTGACGCCACCTGTCCGCTCGTGTCCAAGGTCCACAAGGAGGGCTGGAATCATGCCCGCAAGGGCCGCGAGGTCATCCTGATCGGCCATGAGGGCCACCCCGAAGTGGAGGGAACCCGGGGGCGCATCCCCGGCGGCGTTCATCTGGTCTCCACCGTCGCCGACGTGGCGGCTCTGCAGGTCGCCGATTCGGACAATGTTGCCTACGTTACCCAGACCACGCTCAGCGTCGATGATACCCGCGAGGTCATCGAGGCCCTTAAATTCCGCTTTCCCCGGATTGTCGGTCCCGACGTCAAGGACATCTGCTATGCCACCCAGAACCGGCAGCAGGCCGTGCGCGACGTTGCCTCCCGGGTCGGGATGCTCCTTGTCGTCGGTGCCCGGAACAGCTCCAACTCCAACCGGTTGCGAGAGATCGGCGCTCAGATCGGCATCCCCAGCTACCTGATCGATGACGCCTCGGCGATCGACCCGGCCTGGCTGGAGGGCGTCGCGGCGATCGGGCTCACCGCCGGGGCGTCCGCGCCGGAGGAGCTGGTGGTCGAGGTCATCGATCACCTGCGAGGCTTCGGCGAGGTGATCGTCGAACATCTCGACGGAATTGCGGAGAACATCCAGTTCCGGCTGCCCCGCGCCCTCGACGATCTGTCGGTCGATGTCGTGTCCGCACGTCCATCGGTCTGACCCCTTTGCCAGGCCGGGAAGCCGCCTGAAACAAGCCTGAGAGGAGTCGCCTCCGTGGGCATACCGTTGATCCAGCAAGCCCGCATTGCCGCCTATGTTCTCAGCAAGCGCCTGCGGGGCATTGACCGCTACCCGCTGGTGCTGATGCTCGAGCCGCTGTTCCGCTGCAACCTGGCGTGCCCGGGATGCGGCAAGATCGACTACGAGGATTCGATCCTCAACAAACGGCTGAGCGTTGCAGAGTGCCTGGAGGCGGTCGACGAGTGCGGCGCTCCGGTGGTTTCGATTCCCGGGGGCGAGCCGTTGCTGCATCGCGAAATCGGCGAGATCGTCCGCGGCATTGTCGCCCGCAAGACGTTCGTCTATCTGTGCACCAACGCGCTGTTGCTGGAGAAGAAGCTTCACCTGTTCGAGCCGTCTCCATACCTGACCTTTTCGGTCCATCTCGATGGCCTGGAAGCCGAGCACGACAAGGCGGTCGATCAGCCGGGCACGTTCCAGCGGGCCGTGGCGGCAATCCGGGCAGCCCGGGCACGCGGCTTCCGGGTCAACATCAATTGCACCCTGTTCGATAAGATGGCGCCGGAGCGGATCGCCGCGTTCTTCGATTTCTGCACCGACGAACTCGATGTGGAGGGGATTACCGTCTCGCCCGGCTACGCCTACGAGCGTGCCCCCGATCAGGAGCATTTCCTCAACCGCACGCGCACCAAGCAGCTGTTCCGCGACGTCTTCAAGCGCCGTAACGGCAAGAAATGGACCTTCAGCCAGTCCTCGCTGTTTCTCGACTTTCTGGCCGGCAACCAGCAGTACCGTTGCACCCCATGGGGCAACCCGACCCGTAACGTCTTCGGCTGGCAGCGTCCCTGCTACCTCCTCGGGGAGGGGTATGCACCGAGCTTCCGGGCGCTGATGGAGGAAACCGACTGGGACCGCTACGGGACCGGCAATTACGAGAAATGCGCCGACTGCATGGTCCATTGCGGCTATGAGCCGACCGCCGTCGCCGACGCGATTGGCAATCCACTGAAAGCGTTGCGGGTGGCGTTGCGCGGTCCGCGCACCGACGGTGCGATGGCGCCTGACATCCCCCTCGTCGGCCAGCGCCCCGCCGAGTTCGTGTTCGACGGTCTGGTCAAGCGACTATCTGAACAGCTGGAACAGCGGCCCCGCGTCGACAGCGACGCGGCGTAGGCCGCGGACCGCCGCACCGAACGCCAGGCCGAGGCGCATCACGGCCACCAGATCACCCGGCGAGCGGGCGAGGCCGCCAAGCACGGCGGAAACCCGGGCCGAGCCGTCGGGCGTGGTCGCACCGGCGAGCCAAGCGGGAACACGCACATCGGCGGGATCGACGATCGCCCGGACCGCCAGAAACGGCAACCCCGCAGCCCCCGCAACGCGGGCGACCGCATCGCTTTCCATATCGACGGCCACCGCCCCGGTCTGCTCCCGCAGTGCGGTCTTGGCAGCCGGCACGAGAACGGCGTCCCGCATTCCGGCGATCCGCCGTCCGGGTGCAACCGCCGCACCGAGACAGGCGACAAGCCGCTCACGCCAGAGCGCATCGCCGATCAGCACCCCGCCGTCCGGAGCAACGACCGCATCGGCAACCACCACGTCCCCCGGCCGCAGGCCCGTGGCGAGTCCGCCGGCGACGCCGAAGCTGAGCAGGGCGCCGCAACCCGCTTCAACGAGATGGCCGGCGGCAGCGCCCGCCCGGTCCGGATCGGCGCCGGCGCACGACACCAGGAGGCAGCCACCCGCCTCACTCTGCGCGGCCCGCAGCACCGCGGCTTCGCGGGCCAAGCCGGTGACGACCCCGAGCCGGATCATCCGCCCAGGTCCGCCGGCGGGATCGAAGGATTGGCTGCGCCAGTGGATCGGAGCCTTCGCCCGGTTCCCAAGCGAAGGCGCGGTTGATCTTCTAAGCTGTTGATCCTGTGGTTCGATTCAACTGACAGAGGCGACTCATCCGTCAGCATCGAACCACTAGATGCCGTAGAGGGGTGTTCGGGCGTTGCCGCGCTTGAGATTGCGGAAGCGCGCCAGTGCCCACAGCGGGAAATAGGCACTGTAGCCGTGGTACTTAAGGTAGAACACCCGCGGAAATCCGACCGCGTTGTAATAGTCTTCCACCCACTTGCCGCCCTCCCGGGGTGCCGAGATCAGAAACTCGATCCCACGGGCGACCGCCTTGCTGTCCACCTCGCCGGCGGCCATCAGCGCCAGGAGCGCCCAGGCGGTCTGTGATGGTGTACTGGACTTGGCAGCCTCGCGGCAATCGGCCCAGTAGCTGGCGCAGTCCTCACCCCAGCCGCCATCGTCGCGCTGCCTCGCTTCCAGCCAAGCGACGGCCCGGCGGATATACGCCTGCGAGCGGTCTTCGCCGACGGCGTTCAGGGCGGCCAGCACCGACCAAGTCCCGTAGATGTAGTTGGTCCCCCAGCGCCCGAACCACGAGCCATCCGGCTCCTGTTCGCGTTTGAGGAACTCCACCGCCCGGAGAACCTCACGGCGGTTGCGGTCGAAGCCGAGCTGGGCGAGCATTCCGAGGCAGCGGGCGGTGACGTCGGCGGTCGGCGGATCGAGCAGGGCGCCGTGATCGGCGAACGGAATGTTCTCGAGGAGGTAATACTCGTTGTCGATGTCGAAGGCGCCCCAGCCGCCGTTGCTGCTCTGCATGCCCAGAACCCAGGCCGCCCCGCGCATCACGGCCTCCCGGTAGCGGTGTGGATCGGCCCGGTGCAGAGCCATCACGACCGCCGCAGTGTCGTCCACGTCCGGATAGTAGTCATTGGCATACTGGAACGCCCAGCCACCCGGCTGCAGGCGGGGATTGGCCGCAGCCCAGTCGCCGCGGACGTCGAGAACCTGGCGGTCGCGAAGCCAGTCGGCTGCCCGCTCCACCCTTGCTGCGGTCGCCTCGTCACCCACTTCCAGGGCGGCATGCAAGGCAAGGCCCGTGTCCCACACCGGCGAGAGGCAGGGCTGGCAGTAAGCTTCGCCGTTGTGCACCGTCACCAGACGGTCCACCGCGGCGCGGGCGGTGACGAAATCCGGGTGGTCGCGGGCATAGCCGAGGGCATCCATGGCCATCAGCGCATTGGCCATCGCCGGGAAGATCCCGCCCAGGCCTTCCAGGCCGTTGAGCCGGGCAGCGACGAACGCCATGGCCTTCTCGGTGGCGCGGCGTTCCAGAAAGCCCGGAAACAGCGGCTCCACCGCCCGCCCGACGCGGTCAAGCGACAGAAGCATGTCGCCGAGCCAGTGACCGGTGGGGTTGGTGAGGTAGTGGCGCTCCTCCTCCGCCGGGATTGGGAACAGTTCGGCGATGTGAACGCCCCGCGGGTTGCGGGCGCGAGGCTTGATCGATGCCAGCACGAACAGCGGGACCATCACCGTCCGTGACCAGTAGGAAACCTTATCGATGTGAAACGGCGCCCAGCGGGGCAACAGCATCGCCTCCACCCGGATCAGCGGGGTCGCGCGCCAGGGCACCTGGCCGAACAGAGCGAGAGCGATGCGGGTGAAGACGTTGACCCGGGTGGCACCGCCGCGCGCCAGCACCACCTCCCGGGCGCGGCGCATGTGCGGGGCGTCCGGATCATCACCGACCAGCTTGAGCGCGTAGTAAGCCTTTACGGTCGCGCTTAAATCCGCATCGCCATCGTGGAACAGCGGCCAGCCGCCATCCCGACCCTGCACCCGCCGCAGATAGGCGGCGAACCTGGCCTCGAGATCGTCGTCAAGCTGATCGAGGTAATGGTTTAACAGGATGTACTCGGACGGAATGGTCGCGTCGGCTTCCAGCTCGAAAACCCAGTGGCCGTCGGCACGCTGATGGCGGCCGAGCCATTCCCAGGCCTCGTCGATCACCCTGTCGACCATCATGTCGGGCCGACCGTCAGGAACTCCGACGGGCGTCGCCATTGCCTGTCTGCTTTGCATTCCTTCCCCTGATTTGTTGGATATGCGCTGTGCGGCCGGCGGACCGGACCGCTGACCGCCTTACCGGCATCCGGCGCGGACCCTTTCCTTTCCCGGCAACTACCTGTCTGTCAAGACAGTTAAAACAACTTCGGCGGCACGGCGACCGGAACGGAGCGCGCCTTCGACGGTTGCGGGCAGACCTGTTGCCGTCCAGTCACCCGCCAGCACCAGGTTGGCGAGGGGGGTCCGTGCCGGCGGCCGCCGCACCAGGTTGCCGGGAACCTGAGCGAACGTCGCCCGCCGCTCGCAGATAACCCGATGGGGCGGCAGCGGTGCGGTTTCGAGGTCCAGCGCCCGGCAGACCTCCGGCCAGATCCGTGCGGCAAGATCGCGGTCCTTGCGGCCAATGAGCCGGTCCGCGGCACTGACCGTCACCGACGCAACATCGTCGCGGACGAACAGCCACTGCGCCAGACCGCCGATCAGGCCGATCATGACCGGCCGGGCCACTGCGGCCGACAGGCGATAGTGGACGTTGAGGATTGCCCGCTCGCCCTCCGGTACGGTCAGACCGGGAAGCAGCCCGGCGGCCATCCGCGGCGGCAGGGCGAGGATCACCGCGGCATTCTCCGCGATGGCGACCGCCGGGCCCGACGCAAACCGCAGACCGCAGACCCGCGGCCCGGCAATGTCCAGGGCCCGAAGACGCCGCCGTGTGTGCAACCGGCCACCGGCGCGATGCAGCATCGCCAGCGCCGGCGCCACGAACGCATCGCTGAGGCCGCGGCGGGCGATCCGCGGTCGGCAGGCGGCTTCGCCGCGCCCCAAGGTCTCGGCAAATACCGGCTTCAGGAGTGCCGCCGCGGCCTCATGAGGCTCGGCATTGAGAACCGCAACGGCAAGCGGCTCCCAGAACCGCCGGTAGAGGCGCCCGGGCCCGTCCAGGCAGGCGGCAACGGTGGTCGAGCCGCTGCTGAGGACAAGGCGAAGGCCACGGAGATACTCGCGGACCCCGGTCCCTGGAACCCGGCGGCGCGATGACAGGATCCACCAGGGGATCCGCCCCGGATCGGGCTCGATGACCCAGTGCTCGCCCGTTTCCTGATCGAAGAAGGCCAGCTCTGCCCGCTCGGGTCCGGTCAGGACCTCGCCGGCCCCGGTCAGCGCAAGGTACCCGGCCACATCCCGGTTGCCGCTGAGTACCAGGTGGTTGCCGTTATCGATCCAGCGGTCGAGGACGGGATCGTGATAAGAGCGGCAGCGGCCGCCGGCATGGCCAGAGGCCTCGTAAAGCTCGACCGGATGCCCCGCCGCGGCGAGATGCACGGCCGCGGACAGCCCGGCGAGCCCCGCGCCGACAACGTGAACGGCCGGCATTACCGCCGGCTCACGCCAGCGACCGGCGGAGCGCCACCCACAGCTTTTCCGCCTTCGACACGCGCACCGGTTCGCTCCAGCGTTGCCAGCCGCGCCGCACCAGCCGCTCGAACGTCCGCCGGTAGACGGCCGCCATGATCAGCGCCGGGCGGACGCAGCGGCGGTCGCTGCGCGCCGCGAGCGCGTCCACGGCAGCAAACCGGTCCGCGGCCAGGGCGGCAATCTCAGCGCAGATCGTGGCAATGGCCGGCCGGGAAAGCAGAGTGTCCAGCGGCTCCTCCGGATCGATGCCATGGGCGCGAAGCCGGTCAGCCGGCAGATAAAGGCGGTCGCGCGCCGAATCCTCGGCGATGTCGCGGAGAATGTTGGTGAGCTGCAGAGCCTCGCCCTGAACCCGGGCGAGTTCGAGGCCGAGCGCCTCCTCCATCCCGAAGATGCGCACCGACAGCCGCCCGACCGCACAGGCCACCCGGTCGCAGTAAAGCTGCAGCTCGGCCGAGTCGCGGAGCCGCACCCGGTTGCCGGCATCCATCTCCATCCCGGCGATGAGCGCCTCGAAGTCGCCGCGACGCAGTCCGAATTCTGTCACCGGCTCGACCAGCGCCCGCGACACCGGGCGACCCGGGTGTCCGGCATAGAGGGCGTCGATCTCCTCCCGCCACCCGGCCAGCGCCGCCCGCTTGGCCGCCTCCTCTCCCGGTTCGTCGGCAATGTCGTCCACCTCCCGGCAAAACGCGTAAACGGCGAACATCGCCCGGCGCTTGCCGGCCGGCAGCAGCCGCATCGCCCAGTAGAACGACGTCCCCGAGGCCTTCACCAGCGCGTCGACCCGCGCCCGATCGGCGACGGCGATCGGGCTTTCCGCGTATGCGCTCAGTGCGCCGGCTTCACCTGCAGCTGCCGTCATCGTCGTGCCCCCCGCATCGTCGGCCGCTCTCCGTACGTTCGGCCCTTCCAGGCCCCGCCGCGGCCGAGCCAGTGGCGCCGCGCGGAGTCGACGGTCATCGCCGTATAGAGCATTGCTGCCAGCGGTGTCAGCATCGCCCAGCCGATCCCGCTCCAGCCGGCACGGCCCTGGTACAGCCGAAAGGTCGGTGCCGCCAGAGCGGTGATCAGCAGCCATCCCGCCAGACCGGCAGCAGCAGCCGCGGCCGATCCGGCCGCCAGTCCGGCGAGCGCCGACGCCGGCGGCACCGCGTAGAGAACGAGCATCCCGACGATGGTCGCCAACAGCGCTGGAAGCGAATGGTTGAGCTGGGCGAATGCCGTTCGCGCAACCATCGACCAGATGTCGCCGAGACCGCGATAGGGCCTGAGGCTGACGGTCGAGTCGCTCAGGCCGAGCCAGATCGGGCCCTTGGCCTTTAGCCGCGCGGCGAGCGCGCAGTCGTCGATCAGCCGGTCGCGGATCGATTCGAGCCCGCCGGCCGCCTCCAGCGCCGTCCGGCGGACCAGCATGCAGCCGCCTGCCGCCGCCGCCGTTGCCCGGCCAGGATCGGCAACCCAGCGGAACGGGAACAATTTCTGGAAGAAGAACACGAAAGGCGGGATCAGCAGCCGCTCCACCGCGCTCCGGCAGTGGAGGCGGACCATCAGCGAGACCAGGACGAAGTCGCCTTCGATGGCCCTTGCGACCAGCCGGGCGACGTTGTCTGAGTCGTGCTCGATGTCGGCATCGGTGAACAGCAGGAACGGCGCGTCGGGATCGCTCGTCCGGGCTGCGGCGACGCCGGTGTGCATCGCCGCCACCTTGCCGACCCAGCCCTCGAGCGGTGGCGGCGCGGCAACGCACCGGAACCGCTCCGCCGCGCCCGCCGCCAGTGCGGCGCTGCGGGCCCGGTCGGCCGTGCCGTCGCTGCTGCCGTCATCGACCACCACAACGGCGAGGGGCCCCGGATAGGCCTGGCTCAGTAGCGAGCCGACGGTACGGCCGATGGTCGCCGCCTCGTTGCGCGCCGGGATGACCGCGACCACCGCCGGCCAGCGGCCGGGCCAGGCGCTGACGGGCGGCGCGCTGACGGGCTCCAGTCGCTGATCGGCCCGCCAGAAACCGCCGCGCGCCACCGCCAGCCAGGTCCAGGCGAGCAGGCTGACCAGGGCCAGCGCGGTCAGAGCCGCCATCGCCGTCAGGCCCGGAACAACCCGAGGGCGGCGCCGCGGCTGCAACAGAGGAGGTAGTCGGCTGTGCCGAGGGCGATCCGCCGTCGCAACGGATCGCCGCGGCGCAGCCGCACCCGGAGCATCCGGGCAATCTCCAGAATTGCCGCCGTTTCCATGGCCAGCCGGCGATCATTCAACGTGCGCGGCAGCCCCTCTGCCCGGTGCAGCAGGCCATCCACGCCGGCGAGGCAGCGGTCGAGAACCCTGCGGAGCCCCGGGCCGGTGCGCCGCCCGTCCAGGTCCTCGACCCGGACCCCGGCCCCGTTCAGCCAGTCAAGGGGCAGGTAGACGCGGTCGAGCAGGCGGTAGTCCTCCTGGCAGTCCTGAAGATGGTTGAGAATTTGCAGGGCATTGCAGAGGGCGTCGCTGGGCGCGTAGTCGCCCCGGCAGCCGCCGTGAAGGTCGATCAGGTAGCGGCCCACAGGGGCGGCCGAGCGCTGGCAGTAGTCGATCAGCTCGTCCCAGGTCCCGTAGCGGGTCTTGACGGCGTCCTGTTTGAACGCATCGATCAAGTCGCGGCAGTGGCGGTCGGTGACCCCGGTCACGCTGAGGCTGTGGCGCATCGCATAGCCCTTGGCATAGCCGGGGTCGTCGGTCAGGCTGCCGGTGATCGCCCGGTCAAATCCGTCAAGGCGGCGGAGCTTCTCCTTGGCGGGCAGGTCCGGGTTGTCGGCAATGTCGTCGATCGCCCGGGCGTACGCGTAGAACGCCATGACGTGCGGCCGCAGCCTGGGACGGATCAGGAACGAGCCAACCGGAAAATTCTCGTAGGCCGCCTCCTTGCCCGACGGCGTCTCGACGGCGGATGATGTTCCCTCGGCCATGCGCGGGCGCTCCGTTCAGTGGCGCCGCCGGCCGGCAGCGGCGCCACCGGGGCGGATCGGGATCGTGCCCCGGGAACCGTCCGCGGGCCGGTCAGTTCGGCTGGTCAAGCACCCGCTCCATTTCCTCGATCAGCCCGGCGACGCCGCCGCGGCGGCGGATGATCGAGGCGAAGTCTGCACGCTGCGTCTGACTCATGCTGACCCCCTCGATAAACACATCGACGATTCGAAGAGTCTCGTCGTAATTGCGCACCCGCCAGCCCACGTGGACCGGATCCACGTCGGGACGGACGATTTGCGAATCGACGATCACATCGGGACTGCCCGCGCCCGTCAGCGCCCGCGACACCCGCAGCGTCTCCCCCGAGTAGTTCTCGAAACGGCGGACATAGGTGACGATCACCCAGTCCTCGAACAGCGCGAGATAGGCGTGCTTCTCCGGCTCGCTGGCTCGCTCCCAATGGCGACCGAGCACCCATTCGGCAATATCATCGACGGCGAAATGGCTCCTGAGCAGGGCCCGGAACCGTTCGTACTTTTCCGCCCGGGTGGCGTCGGGCAACGTCAGCGCCTCGATCGCCTCATCGGCCAGGTTTTCGATAAACGCCTTCGCGTCAGCCTCCGCCGGCACGGCCCCGGCCGGCCGTCCGAGCGCCGCCACGGCCAGCACGACCATCAGCACCGCTGCGACGGCACGGCGCAAATCACTGCCGCCACCTGCCGATCGCTCGCGCCCTGATCTGCCGCTCACCCCGTTGTCCTTTTCTTGTTCGCGATCGCACCGATCCCGACAGCCGGGATCACCGCCTCCAAGACTGCCGATCACCGCCACGAAATCAAGACCGCTGCAGCCACCGCTCGACAACCTCGCGGCACGCCGGACGCTTGCGGATGGCGCCGCCCTGTGTGATGAGTGCACCATCAATGCAGCCCACGGAAACGATGATCGAGCCGCTGGCCTTCCGCCCCGAAGATGTGGAAATTCTCGACAAGGACGTGGTCTTCCAGGGCCATTTCCGTGTCGACCTCTACACGCTGCGCCATCGCTGCTACGATGGCGGCTGGAGCGCGCCGGTTCGGCGCGAGATTTTCGAACGCGGCCACGCTGTCGGAGTTGTGCTCTACGACCCGGCGCTGGACCGGCTGGTGCTGATCGAGCAGTTCCGACCCGGCGCCCTCGCGGCCCTGTCCGACTCACCGAATTTTTCCGGCCGGGAGCCACCGTGGCTTATCGAGGTGGTCGCCGGGATCATCGAGCCGGGGGAGAGCGCCGAAGCGGTGGCCCGCCGCGAAGCACAGGAAGAAGCCGGCTGCACCGTCGACGAGCTGATCCCGGCCCACCGGCTGTTCGTCTCGCCGGGCGCCAGCTCGGAATCGGTGCAGTTGTTCTGCGGCCGGACCGATGCGTCGGCGGCCGGCGGCATTCACGGCGTTGATGACGAGCATGAAGACATCCGGGTTCTCGCCCTGCCCCCGGAGGAGGTGTTCGGACTGCTCGACGAGGGCCGGATCAGCAACGGTGTGGCCCTGGTTGCTCTCTACTGGTTCCGCCAGCACCACGCGGCAATCCGCCGGCGCTGGTTGTCGCCGGCCGGCGAAAGCGCCACGCCGGACTGACCATAGCTCGACACGCGGCTCCCTTGATCGTCGTTGGGGGCGCCGCTAGGGTCTGGCCGATGCGGGCGTGCCCGCGTCAGCGTTCCAAACTCAGGATTCCGGATGGACGTCCGCCAGGGTTTTCTCGACACCATCGGCAACACCCCCCTGATCCGTCTCCGGCGGGCGTCAGAAGGCACCGGTTGCGAGATCCTGGGCAAGGCCGAATTCCTCAACCCCGGCAGCTCCGTCAAGGATCGCGCCGCCAGGTTCATCGTCCGGGACGCCGAGGCCCGGGGCCTGATCGAACCGGGCGGCGTGATCGTCGAAGGCACCGCCGGCAATACCGGCATCGGCCTCGCCCTGGTCGGCAATGCCTGTGGCTACCGCACAGTGATCGTCATTCCCGAGACCCAGAGCCAGGAGAAAAAGGACATGCTCCGGCTTTGCGGCGCCGACGTCCGCGAGGTGCCGGCCGTGCCCTACCGGGACCCCAACAATTACGTCAAGATTTCCGGGCGTCTCGCCGAAGAGCTGGCGGCCAGCGAGCCGCACGGCGCGATCTGGGCCAATCAGTTCGACAATACCGCCAACCGCCAGGGCCATTACGAGACCACGGGCCCGGAAATCTGGCGGCAGACCGACGGTCGCATCGACGGCTTCATCTGCGCTGTCGGCACTGGCGGCACGCTGGCCGGGGTCAGCGCCTACCTCCGCGAGCAGAAGCCCGGGGTGGTGATCGGCCTCGCCGACCCGATGGGCGCGGCGCTCTACAACTACTACGCCCACGGTGAGCTCAAGGCCGAGGGCAGCTCGATTAGCGAGGGCATCGGCCAGGGGCGGATCACCGCAAATCTGGAAGGCCTCGAGGTGGACCGCCCCTACCAAATCCCCGATGCGGAGGCACTGGAAATCGTCTTTGCGCTGCTCAGCGAGGAAGGGCTGTGCATGGGCAGTTCCAGCGGCATCAACGTCGCCGGGGCGATCCGCCTGGCCCGGGACCTGGGACCGGGTCATACCATCGTCACGATCCTCTGCGATTACGGCACCCGCTATCAGAGCAAGCTGTTCAATCCGGTCTTTCTGCGGTCCCACAACCTGCCGGTTCCGGCGTGGCTGGAGGGACGCTGATGGCTGGCGACCGGCGTCAGAGAACGCTTCGCTCCACCGCCTGGCTGGCTGCGCACCTCGGCGATCCGGCGGTGCGGGTCCTCGACGGCAGCTATCACCTGCCGGGGAGCGGCCGCGACCCGCGGCTCGAGTTCGCAGCCGGGCACATTCCCGGCGCCGCGTTCTTCGACATCGACGCGATCTGCGATCCGCAGAGCCCGCTGCCGCACATGCTGCCGGCCCCGGACGCCTTCGCGGCAGCCGCCGGCGGCTCGGGAATCGGCAACCAGACCACCGTCATTGTCTACGATGCGCCGGGCTCGGCGGCGGCGGCGCGGGTCTGGTGGATGTTCCGGGTGTTCGGCCATACGGACGTGGCCGTGCTTGACGGCGGCCTGGAGCAGTGGCTGGCCGAAGGCCGGCCGGTGACGGACGATGCGGTCGTCCGCCCTGTGCAGACGTTCGAGGCCCGGTTCAATTCCGAACTGGTCCGCTCGGCGGAAAACCTGTTTGCGGCGATCGACAACGGTGCTGTGACAATCGTCGACAACCGCAACCCGGAACGGTTCGCGGGCGCGGAACCGGAGCCCCGGCCGGTCCGGCGGCTCGGACGCATTCCCGGCAGCGTCAACCTGCCGTTCACCGCGTTTTTCGAGCCCGGCCGGCCGGCAACCTGGAAACCGGACGAAGGGCTCGCCGCGGCCTTCGCTGCCGCCGGTCTCGAGCCGGGCACGCCGCTGGTGGCAAGCTGCGGATCGGGGGTGACCGCCTGCACGACGGCGCTCGCGGCGTTCGTCCTCGGGCACGAGGGGGTGGCCGTCTACGACGGCTCGTGGGCGGAATGGGGCAACCGTGATGACCCCCCCATCGAAGTCTGACCCCTCAAGGGCGCCCGCAACCCTTCTGCCCCACGCCCGGCGGGACCCGTTCGCCAATCACGGGATTGTCAATCCGCCCGTCTACCATGCCTCGACGATCCTGTTTCCGACCCTCGCAGCCCTGGAGGAGGCCGACCGAACCCCGTTTGACGGCACCCGCTACGGGCGCCGCGGTACGCCGACCACGTTCGCCCTTGAGGATGCCGTGGCCGAACTGGAAGGCGGCTTCCGAAGCATCGCTGTACCATCGGGCCTGGCGGCGATCACCACCGCCCTGCTCGCCTACCTGGGCCAGGGCGACCACCTGCTGATGGTCGACACTGCCTACACTCCGACCCGCCGGTTCTGCGATTCCTTCCTCAAAAACCTTGGCGTGGAGACCACCTACTACGATCCACTGGCCGATATCCGCCCGCTGCTGCGCGACACCACCCGGGTGGTGTTCATGGAATCGCCGGGCTCCCTCACCTACGAGGTCCAGGATGTGGCCGCCGGGGTCGCCGCCGCCCGCCGGGTCGGCGCCGTGACCATCGTCGACAACACCTGGAGCGCCGGCCTCTACTTCAAGCCGTTCACGCACGGGGTCGATGTGTCGATCCAGGCGGCGACCAAATACATCGTCGGGCATTCCGACGTGATGCTGGGGCTGATCACCACCAACGAGGCCTCGTTCCTGCGGGTCCGGCGATGCGCCGCGTTCCTCGGCCTCGCCGCCGGCCCCGATGACTGCTATCTCGCCCTGCGCGGCCTGCGCAGCCTGGCCGTCCGCCTCGCCCGCCACCAGGAAAATGCCATGGCCGTCGCCACCTGGCTGGCCGGGCGGCCCGAGGTGGAAACCGTCCTTTATCCGGCGCTGCCGTCCTGCCCGGGCCACGAGGCCTGGCGCCGCGACTTCACCGGGGCCAACGGACTTGTCACTGTGGTGCTGCGCGCGGCAGTGGCGAAACCGGCGCTCGCCGCCATGCTCGACGGCCTCAGCCTGTTCCGGCTGGGCTATAGCTGGGGCGGCTACGAGAGCCTGATTGTCCCGGTCAATCCGCGGGAAACCCGCTCCGCGACCCCCTGGATCCGGCCCGGCACCTGTTTGCGCCTGCACTGCGGCCTGGAGCATCCGGCCGACCTGATCGCCGATCTGGACGCCGGGCTCGCCCGCCTCGCCGCCGCCGGCTGATGCCGTTGTCGCGGGGCAGCCGGCAGTGCCGGCAGCAAGTGTAAAGTTCCCCGACAGTGCAGGCTCCACCGTTTTCCGTCGGAACCTTCAAGTCCTTGACTTTATTCGGAAAAACCGCCTGCGCCGGGTGTAAAGTTGACCGACACCGCCTCACCCTGCGCCGCCGGGAGCCCCCATCCCCAAGGCCGAACCAGCGGCTGCCCCGGCCCGGCCGCGATAACCGGCCAGCCTGCCCGATGTGATCCGTCTGTGGATGCGAAAAGGATTGTTTTTCAGAACCTTATCCCAGGGCTGAGGCGATTCCGAACACGATCGCCAAGGCGATGACAACGCCGATCACACTGCCAAGCAGCTCGACAAGTCCCTGATCCACCATGTCCGGTCCTTTCCCTCTTTGCCGTTTTCCGGTCCCGTTCCCGCCGTCGTCGGCCGGTTCGCTGTCCGATGCCCTTCTAAGCAAATACGGTGCCATAGGCCGGCCAGGCGCCGAAACCCCGATTTTCGCGGCTGCAACAAAGGCCTTCCCGGTAAAGGCGTCACAGAGTCCGGGGACTGACCGGATATCAGAGCTCGTCCACCGCGGCGCCATGCCCACCGAGCCCACCGCTTTCCAACAAAAAGGCGATCACCTCATCGACACCCTGACCGGTGCGAAGGTTGGTGAACATGAACGGTCGTTCGCCGCGCATTCGCCGGGCATCCCGGTCCATCACCGCCAGATCGGCGCCGACGAGCGGGGCAAGATCGATCTTGTTGATGACCAGAAGGTCCGATCGCGTAATGCCCGGACCGCCCTTGCGCGGAATCTTGTCACCGGCAGCAACATCGATGACATAGATCGTGATATCCGCCAGCTCCGGCGAGAATGTGGCTGCCAGGTTGTCCCCACCGGACTCGATGAATACGATGTCGAGATCAGGGAACCGGCCGACCATTTGGGCAATCGCCTCCAGGTTGATCGAGGCGTCCTCGCGGATCGCCGTGTGCGGGCAGCCGCCGGTCTCCACTCCGGCGATCCGCGCCGGGTCCAGCGAACCGGCACGGATCAGGAACTCCGCATCCTCCCGGGTGTAGATATCGTTGGTGATCGCGGCGAGCCGGTAGCGGTCGCGCAGTCGCTTGCAGAGGGAGTCGAGGAGCGCGGTCTTGCCGGAGCCGACCGGCCCGCCGATCCCGACACGGAAGGGTCCGGTCATGAGCGGAAGAGCCTCACATCCTGGGTTTCGTGGCGGGCCGAGGTCCAGTCGACCAGCCAGGTGGCGGTGCCGACGGCATCCCGGCTGAGGGTCGCAGTCTCGCCGGCGACGGCGAGGATCGCCGGCTCCAGTTCTGCGAGCACCTTGAGCCCGTCGGTCTGGCCCAGCGGAATCAGCCGCACCGCGGCGGAGACCAGCCCGGCCGTGAACGCATGGAGGTAGGCCAGGGTCGCCGCATCCTCGCTGAGGCCGCCGCCCTGCGCAGCGAGGCCGACGGCAACCGGATAGGAAATCGGGAGGTCTTCGCCGTCGAGGTGACGGGCGGCGGCCTCGGTCCGCGGCTCGGGCCAGGCCGCCAGCACCGCCGACAGGAACGCCCGACCCTGAGATGTGCTTTCCAACGCCGTCTCGGCCGTCGCGCGGAAGGCCGCCGCATCGGCGGCGACGGCACTCACCGCTGCGAGGTCACCGCCAGCCATCGCCCGCCATGCGGCCCGCAGGAACACCGCATCGGCGCGGCCGCTGCCGAGCCGCAGGATCGCGCCGATCCACTGCGAACCGGAGAGCCGGTCCTTGACCAAGCCCCGGTCGACAGCGGTCTCGAGACCGTGGGAATAGCTGTAGCCGCCAACCGGAAACCCTGGCGACAGCCAGGTGAGCAGCCGCACCAGCGCCCGGTCCGTGCTGGTCATTTCCGCCCGTCCTCGGGTCCGGCGGGCCCGGCGTACGCGCCGGCTTCCGGCTGGAACGGCGCCTCGACGCGGGCGACGGCGGCACCGAGCCGCTCCAGCATCGCCGCCAGAACATGGTCGTCCCGCAACCGCAACGTGCCATCGGCGCAGATTTGCACCGCGGTGTGGCGGTTGCCGAGATGCCAGGCGAGGCGGGCCGCAGCAGCCGGCGAGGCGGGGCGAACCTCGAGGACAGGCTCAGCGGCGGCAGCGACCTCGAGCACCCCGCCGCCTTCCAGCTCCAGGCCGTCGCCATCGCGAAGCAGGGTCGCCCGCTCCAGGTCGAGAAGGAAGGCGTTGCCACCATCGTCAGTCAGTCGGAGCCGGCGGCGGTAGCGGTCGTCGTAGCGGAGGATCACCCGGCCGACCGCAGCGTTGGCGGGCCAGGTGCCGGCCGGTCGCACCGCAGTCGCACGTCGCATCCCAGGCTCCCACCGGGCGGCCGTCAGAACAAGAAATAGCGCTGCGCCATCGCCAGCTCTGTGGCCGGCTCGCAGGTCAGCAGCGCGCCGTCGGCGCGAACCTCGTAGGTCTCGGGATCGACCTCGATCAGCGGGGTGGCGTCATTGAGCACCATGTCGCGCTTGCCGATCGTGCGCACGCCCGAGACCGCGTGGGCCATCCGTTCGAGCTTGAGATGATGGACGAGGCCGGCCTCGATCGCTGCTGCGGAGACGAAGCTGACGCAACCGGCTGGTGCCGCTTTCCCGAGGCTCCCGAACATCGGCCGGTAATGCACCGGCTGCGGCGTTGGAATTGATGCATTGGGATCACCCATGGCCGCGGCCACGATCGTCCCCGCCTTCAGAACAAGGTCGGGCTTCACGCCGAAGAACATCGGCTTCCACAGCACCAGATCGGCGAGCTTGCCCACCTCCACCGAGCCGACCACGCCGGCGATCCCGTGGGCGATCGCCGGATTGATCGTGTACTTGGCCACGTAGCGGCGGATGCGCAGATTATCGTTGCCCGCCGTCTCGCCGGGGAGGGCGCCCCGCTGCTTCTTCATCTTATCAGCGGTCTGCCAGGTGCGGAGGATCACTTCGCCGACCCGCCCCATCGCCAGGCAGTCCGAGGCGATCATGCTGAACGCGCCGAGATCGTGGAGGATGTCCACGGCGGCA
>CAYVUM010000014.1:0-46922 GCA_964454795.1 uncultured Rhodospirillaceae bacterium | reverse complement strand
GGAGGGCGGGGGTCGTATTGATCATCCTGCTTGCCGGCCTGGTTGCAGCCATACCGGTACGGGCAGATCGGTGCGATGAACCCGTCGCCACGCTTACCTCGGTGGAAGGCCGCATCGAGATGCGCCGGGTCGTTGCAAAGGTCGAATGGCATCCCGGCGAACTGTACCCGCGGGTCGGGTTCATCGTGACGAACCTGAGCCGCGCTGCCGAAAGGGTCGTTGCCTTCTACAATCAGCGCGGCACCGTCGAGCAGTGGATCAAGGAAGGCAAGCACGCGGTTCGGTGGACCCGGTTGTCGTGCCGCAGGTTTCGAAACAACGCCGTGCGGCTTCAGTTGCACGCGCTCGCCTACAACCTCGCCAACTTCATGCGGACGCTCGCTTTGCCGGAGGCCGTCGAGCATTGGTCGCTGACAACCCTGCGCGAGAAGCTCGTCAAAGTCGGCGCGAAGATCGTGCGCCATGGGCGCTACGTCACGTTCCAGATGGCCGAGGTCGCCGTCCCGAGAGACCTGTTTGGCAACATCCTGAGCCGTATCGACCGGCTCAGGCCGACGCCAGTTCCAGCATGATCGAGGCAGTGGCACTCATCCGCGGAAACGAAGGGATCGGTGTGTCCGGATTGCCGAAAAATTGGCAATCTCGTGCCGTCAGCGCTGAGATTTGCCGCTCCATCGACGGCCCTCGCTCGCAGCTGGCCGGCACCAGCAGATCTGCTTGCGCGTCGAGCCCCTCCGGGTCACAATCCTCATGTCGGAATGCCGCTACGTGGGAAATCCCGTTATAGGCCATGTCACATCCTCCGGAGCCTGATCGATCGGCCTCCAGAGTGGAAGCATGCGGCGGCCGTGACAAGCCGGACGCCGCGGAGCCGAAGGCCCAACCACGTTCCGCAGGTGCGAGTAACCTTGTCGATAACGGCGCCGGGTGATAGCGTTCGACTTGAATAAGTATGAACCCGCATGCCCAACGCTGTCTATAAGCGCTACTGATACGCTTCAAGATGTGCGAGGCTTCAAAGTAGAAAGTATCGCGAATTTTGTGACATGAGATATTGGATAATATTCATCGCATTTTGTATTCATGCGACTAGTGTATTTGCTTCAGATATGACACCATTTATTGCACAATGTCGAGGGGGTGAAACTTACCGGTATGACGGCGGCAAAGGTGAGGGTGCGAATATTTGGCAGGCTGAGGATTGGGGAGATTGGAAGATAATTTGGCTTGGCGAAGAAAGCATTATGGTTGGCGGAGTTGAAGCAAAAATTGTTTATGCTGCGAATGGCGTAATATCGGCAGCTTGACTTCATGAAAGTAAGTTCTTTGGCAAAGCATCAAATGTATACTCTTTTGTTATAGATACAATAATGGGGCAGGCAGTTATTAGCCAAGTACAATCTGCGGTAGGAGCAATTCGACAGATTAAGGTGCGTTCACAAAATTTGCATTGCAAAGTCACATGGTTAAAGTAATGTAACTTAACATATCATTCTGCGGTAAAGAAATATTACACATTTTTCACAATAAATTTGATGGGTCACTAAATCTCTTTTAGTAGGGTCAGCTTAGAGGTCGGTTGCGGGTGCGCTTCACCGTGGCCAGAGACACCTTTCCGGCCCTTGCCTCACGTCAGCCCCTGTGAGACAGATCGGGGCTATTCAGGTCAATCAGATCGGGATCTGCTCTAAGCGCTGACGGTCGAGGTTGCGGCGGGGCCATCTCGGAACCAGCCGGCATCCGAACCTTTCAGGCTCCCCTTCAGTCTTCCTGGCCACCAACTGTCGGAGGCGCCATACCGTGTCGCTGCCGCCCCTGATCGGTCATCGTGGGGCTGCGGGCCATGCCCCGGAAAACACCCTGGCGGGATTGCGCGCGGCTGCGCGCCTCGGCGTGCGGGCCGTGGAATTCGACGTCCGCCTGTCCCGCGATGGTGTGCCGGTGTTGTTCCATGACGGCACCCTGGCGCGCACCACAGACGGACACGGCGCCGTCGACGACCACGACCTCGCAGCCCTGAAAACCCTCGATGCCGGCGGTTGGTTTGCACCGGCGTTTCGCGGCGAGCGCATCCCAACCCTGAGCGAGGCGCTCGCCGTCCTCGCAGACCTGGGCCTTGCCGCCAATGTCGAGATCAAGGCCGAGGCCGACCGCGCGGCGGAGACGGGCCGCGCGGTCGCGGCCAGCCTTGCCCGGGCCGGGTCCGGATATCCTGGCCGGCTGCTCCTGTCGAGCTTCAGTCCGGTCGCCCTGAGGGCCGCCGCCGAAACAGTCCCGGGGCTCGACCGCGCCCTCCTCGTACAGACCATTCCGCGCGACTGGCAGTCGCAGTGCCATCGGATCGGCTGCGCGGCGTTGCACGTTGCCGGCGACCGGCTGACCCCGGATCTCGCAGTCGCGGTCACCGCCGCCGGCCTCACGTTGCGGTGCTACACCGTCAACGACCGGGCCGCGGCCGTCGCGCTGTTCGCTCTCGGGGTCTCGGGGGTGTTCAGTGACTGGCCCGACCGGCTCGCCGGCCTCGGCCCGCCCGCCGGCCGCTGACCGGGCGCCCGAACCGTCAGCGCAGACGAAACGGTACGCAGGCGCCGCCTTCTCCGGCACCGGGAAACGGCGCGACCGACCAGCCGCGCATCAGCCGCTGCTGATCGCGGATCACCAGCCCGGCCATGGCCATCGACAGGAACAGCGTCTGGCGAAACAGTTCCACCTGCAGGGACGCGATCGCGTGAAACGGGGTCATCGGGGGTTCCCTCCTCAGTTATCGGCGTGACACTCGTTAACTGGCATGGATGTCGGTATTCCCGACCAGCCGGTTCAACCGCTGATGAACCCAATTGTCTTAGGGTTTGACGCGTCCGTGGAAAGCCCCGCCTCGCATCCCGCCGCGAAATCGCCGCCGATCCGGCATAGGACGTGGCCAACCGCTCCCGCGCGCGCTACCTTGTAGAACGTGATCGCCGCCGGACCACGCGTACCGACAGAGTTGAGGCGTTGACGACACGGGCAGATTTGATCAGGCGGTTGCGGGCCGCCGGCGAGGGCGACGGTGATGCCCTCGATCTCGCCGAAACGGCGCTGGCGCTTGCCACACTCGATCGACCGGGGGTCGATCCTGATCCCTATCGCCGGCATCTGACGCTGCTTGCCGAGGCAAGCTCCAAGGTCACCGGCGCGACGGCCAGCGTTGCCGCGCAACTGATCGGGCTGCGGGAAGTGATCGTCCACCGCCATGGCTACCGCGGCGACGACGCCACCTACGACGACACCCGAAACGCCAACCTGATGCACGTCATCGACCGTCGCAAAGGCTTACCGGTGGCGCTCGGCATCCTCTATGTCCACGTCATCGATGCCTACGGCGGCCGGGTCGCCGGGCTGAATTTTCCCTCGCACTTTCTGATCCGCATGGAGGCACGCGGCCAGCGGGTGATTGTCGATCCGTTCGACGCGCTGCGGCCGCTGGCTGCCCATGAGTTGCGCGGCCGGCTGAAGAAGCTGCTCGGCCAGGATGCGGAGATCGAGCCGGACCATTACCGCAGCGTCAGTCGCCGCGATATCCTCATCCGCCTGCAGAACAACATCAAAATGCGGGCGCTTGCCAAGGGCGATCTGCGGCGCAGCCTGCGGATACTGGAGACGCTGACGGCGCTCGCGCCCGCACGCTCGGATTTCTGGTGGGAGCTGGCGCTGGTCCACTATCAGATCGGCAATGTCGGCACCGCCGTCCGCCTGCTTGAGGATTACCTCGCTTCGCCGCGGGCGCTGGACAACACCCGCCGGCTGGAGGACCTGCTGCGCAAGCTCAAGAGCCGGATGAGCTGAGCCGCCTCAAACGGGTCTGCGGATCAGCGCACACGACGCCAGGAGATCGGCCAAGACGTTCAGGTCCGTCATTGCGGGAGCGGAGACGGCCAGCGGATCGGATCATTCGCTTGGTTCCCAAGCGAAGGATCGGTCGATCCACTAACCTATGGATCTCATGGTTCGATTCATCTGACGGACGGGACTCATCCGTCAGCATCGAACCACTCGCTCGCTCCCTGAAAGGGCTCGTTTTCCCCCGACCCGGGCAGGCGGGGCGGGATTCGAAACGCCCCGCTCGCCCCGTCAGCAGTCCGGCGACCAGACGTAGATGGCGTTCCGGCCCTGGCTCTTCGCCCGGTAAAGCGCGGCGTCGGCCGCCTCCAGCGCGGCATGGACGCCGAATTCCGAGGTGAGCGGCGCGATCCCGGCGGACATTGATGCCTGGGCCGAGGTGTGCTCGCGGAGCTGGATCGCGAGACCGCCAACCTTGCAGCGCAGCCGCTCGACGATCGCCCAGGCACTGCGAGTGTCGGTGTTGGGCAGGCAAAGGGCGAACTCATCGCCGCCGTAGCGGAACAGCGCATCGTAGGGCCTGATGCTGTCGGCGAGGGCCGCGGCGACGGCGCTCAGGACCACGTCCCCGGCGGCATGGCCGTACCGATCGTTGATCGGCTTGAAGGCGTCGAGATCAATCATCGCGAGGGTGCAGGGCAGACGGCTGCGGGCATGGCGCTCGCATTCCACCGACAAGCGGTGGAACATCGCCTGCCGGTTGCCGAGCCCGGTCAGCGAATCGATGTTGGCGAGCAGGTTCCAGGTTTCTGACTGCAGGCCGCGCACCGCCTGCTGAAACGCCAAAACCGCATCAAGAAACCGGGCGTAATCGGCGCGGCAGAAAGCCGGCTCGCGATCGGCAACGGCCGAGAGGTGACCGGCAGCGGCGACCATCCGGGTCAGCGCCGCGACCACCCCGGCGCGGGCCTTCGAGTCGGCAAACACCGGATTGTCGAGAAGGTCGAGCCAGGCCCGGTGATCAGCGTCGGCGAACGGCGCGTGACCGGCCGACGAGCCATCGCCCCTGTCGGCGATCAGCGCCAGATGACAGTGCTTCAGCCACTCGCCATGGCGAGCAATCAGCGCATCGAGGCGCTGCAGGGCCTGGGTGATTGTCGCCGGCTGATCCTCCGCAGGGGCAATCAGCGCTTGGCCAGATGGCTCGGGACGAAAACGAGTCGTGCGCTCCTGGGTTTCACGGGGACGCGCGTGGAAGTTGAGCATGGCGGATCAGCAATCCTGAATCAGTGGTAGTATTGCCCTCGCGAACCGCACCCAGTAGTTGAATTTTGCTTAATATGGCAGACGTTGCCTGCGAAATGAAGAGGTTCGTTAACCATGTCGCCTTCAACACACGGTGAGCCCCAGGCAGCCGAGCGTTGTGTCGAACGTCTGCCAGAGCGCCTCATCGAGATCACTGAGCGAGGCGCCCGCCCCGAGAGCCTGCAGCGAGGTTACCCCGAAACCCGATAGACCGCAGGGTACGATGCCGTCAAAATGCGACAACTCTGGGGCAACGTTGATGGCCACGCCGTGATAGCTGACCCACCGGCGGACCCGCACCCCGAGCGCTGCAATTTTCGCCTCGCTGCCGGCATCCCCGGCCACCCACACCCCGGTGCGCCCCGGGCGTCGACCACTGTCGACGCCGAGCACGCCGAGGCTCGCGATGATCCACGCTTCCAGGGCTTGCACGTAACGCCGGACATCCACACTTCGCGCTTTGAGATCGAGCATCACGTAGGCGACCCGTTGGCCAGGTCCGTGATAGGTGAAACGGCCACCGCGTCCGCTGCGGAACACCGGGAACCGCCCGGCATCGAGAAGCTCCGCGTCGCTGGCGCTGGTGCCGGCGGTGTAGAGGGCCGGATGTTCCAGCAGCCAGACCGCCTCCCGGGTGCCTTGGTCGCGGATGGTGGCAACCCGATTCTCCATCCAGGCGACCGCTTCCGGGTAGGCGACCGGATCGCAGCTGGCGAGCCAGTCCACAATCCGCCCGGACGTGGATGGCGGTCGGGCCCGGCTGGCGGGACCGGGCAGCGTCCCGGCTGGCGGTGTGAAGTCGGCGGTCTGTGGCAGCGCTTGATCGTCCGGCGGCGATTTGCTATCCGGCTTAGAGCATTGTGCAGGTTGCCGTGCTTTGCAATCCCCTGATGCGGTCGTGGCGGAATTGGTAGACGCGCAACGTTGAGGTCGTTGTGGGGGAAACCCCGTGGAAGTTCGAGTCTTCTCGACCGCACCAAAACCGGGCATCCGGATCGTCACGAGGCCGGAGCGCTCCGTCAACCCGCCTGAATTGATCTGAACGTCCGGAAAAATCGAAGGCCGGGATGGAATCGCCCCCCGCGGTGCGCGCTGTTCCAGGCCGGCCGGAGGCTGCGGAGACTCCTGGGACCGTCATCGTGAGCGATCAGACCGAACCCGCCCCTGACCGGATGCCCGACCCCGCGATGGTCGACGAGCCTGATCATGTGACGGTCGTCGTGCGCGCGGTGCGTGAGGCCCTGGAAGCCAGCGACATGGCCGGCCTGAAAGGGATCATCGCGCCGCTGCACGATGCCGATGTGGCCGATGTCGTCCAGAACCTCAGAGCGGATGAGCGGCGCGAATTGATCACCGCAATCCGTGAGGATCTCCATCCCGAAGTGCTCGCCGAACTGGACGAGCGGGTGCGTGACGAGGTGATCGAGGTGCTCGGCATCGCCGACACGGCGCACGCCGTCGCCGAGCTGGATACCGACGATGCCGTGCTGGTGCTCGCCGACCTGGACGAGGCGGAGCAGCAGAAAGTCCTGAACGCCATCCCGAAGGCCAGCCGGGCGCTGATCGAACAGGGACTGGCCTATCCGGAGTTCAGCGCCGGCCGGCTGATGCGGCGCAAGCTGGTGGCGGTGCCGACGTTCTGGACGGTTGGCGAGACCATCGACACCCTGCGCGCCGAGGCCGAAAAACCGGACAACGACCTGCCCGAAGACTTTCACGACATCTTCGTCGTCGACCCGATGCACAAACCCGTCGGCAGGGTCACCCTGAGCCGGCTGCTGCGTACCCGCCGCCCGGTGCCGGTCACCGAGATCATGCAGCCGGACCTGTCGATCGTGCCCATCGGCATGGATCAGGAGGACGTGGCCTTCCTGTTCCGCCAGCGCGACCTCACCTCCGCACCCGTGGTCGATGAAGCCGGGCGACTGGTCGGAGTGATCACCATCGACGATGTGGTCGACGTCATCGACGAGGAGCACGAAGACGACCTGATGCGTCTCGGCGGCGTCGGGGTCGACGACTTCTACAACGCGACCCTGGAGACGACCCGGTCACGCTTTCCGTGGCTGGCCGTGAATCTCGGCACCGCGATCCTGGCCTCGCTGGTGATCGGTCTGTTCGAGGCGACGATCGAGCGGATGGTCGCCCTCGCCGTGCTGATGCCGATCGTCGCTTCCATGGGCGGAAATGCCGGCACGCAAACGCTGACCGTGGCCGTCCGCGCCCTGGCGACCCGCGAACTGACGGCAGCCAACGCCGCGCGGGTGATTAGCAAAGAACTGCTCGTCGGCATCATCAACGGCATCCTGTTCGCGATGCTCACCGGCCTTGTCGCGCTGTTGTGGTTCGGCGACTGGGGCCTTGCCGGGGTCATCGGCCTCGCGATGATCGCCAACCTCGCCGTCGCAGCAATCGCCGGGGCGATCCTGCCACTTTGGCTGGAGCGCATGGGGGTCGACCCAGCAGTGGCCTCCAGCGTGTTCGTGACCACCGTGACCGACGTGGTCGGGTTCTTCGCGTTCCTCGGATTCGCCGCCCTGCTGTTGTTGTGAGCCGGCCGCCGGACCGGTGATGCCGGCGCCTGAGGCGCGGCGAATTTGGGTTTACCTTTACGTAAACGGCAAGTACCTTGTCGGTCATGACCAGATCCTATCGGATAACCGAGCTCGCTGAAGAGTTCGGCGTCACCACCCGCACGATCCGGTTTTACGAGGATTGCGGCCTGCTCACGCCGGGGCGCGACGGCCAGCGCCGGATCTACCGGCGCCGCGACCGGGTGCGGCTCAAGCTGATTCTGCGCGGCAAGCGGCTCGGCTTCTCTTTGCAGGAAATCGGCGAGATGATCGACATCTATGACGCCGACCGCAGCGAGGTTGCCCAACTTCGCCTCGTCCTCGGCAAGATCACCGAACGCCAGAGGTCGCTGATGCGCCAACGGGACGATATCGACGTGCTGCTGCGCGAGCTCGGCGAACTCGAGAGCCAGTGCGCCGCCCTGCTCGAGGAAAAGGAGGCGGGTCCCAACCCCGTCCCCGCTGCGGCTGCGAGGTAAATCGGCGATGGCTGTACCCGCGGACGGTCCGGGCCGATCCGGGCGGCCAAGGCCGTTCGGGCGCGCCGGACGGCCTCAACTGTAGGGATCGGCAGCGTCACGCAGGCCATCGCCCATGAAATTGAAGGCGAGCACGGTGACCACCACCGGCAACATCGGGCTCAGCAGCCAGGGATAAAGGGCGACCGCCTCGATATTCTGGGCCTCGGTGAGCAGCACCCCCCAGCTCGTGATCGGCGGCCGCAGGCCAAGACCCAGGAAACTGAGCGCGGTCTCGCCGAGGATCATCGCTGGAATCGACAGCGTCGCCGAGGCAATCAGGTGGCTCATGAAATTGGGGAGCAGGTGGCGGGAGATGACCCGCCCCGGCCGGGCTCCCATCAGCCGCGCCGCCTCGCAGAAATCCTCCTCGCGGAGGGCGAGAAGCTTGGAGCGGACGGCGCGGGCAAGCCCCGGCCAGTCGAGAAGACCCAGAATCACGGTGATTCCCAGATAGACGAGGATCGGGCTCCAGGTCACCGGCAGCGCCGCCGACAGCGCCATCCACAATGGCAATTCAGGCAGCGATCGCAGAATCTCGATGGTTCGCTGGACGATGTTGTCGACCCAGCCGCCGAAGTAGCCGGCGAGCCCGCCGATGGTGATCCCGAGCATGAAGCTGATTGTGACGCCGATCAGCCCGACGGTCAGGGAAATCCGGGCGCCGTAGATCAGTCGGGAGAACATGTCCCGGCCTAGACGGTCGGTGCCAAGCAGGAACAAGGTACCGCCCTCAGCGGGACAAAACAGATGAAAGTCCATGGGGATTTGCCCCCAGAACTTGTACGGATCGCCTCGACAGAAAAACCGCAGCCGGTCGACCCGGGTCCGGTCGACCACATATTCGCGCTTGAGCGTCTCCAGATTCAGCTCGAATTTCAGAGGATGAACGAACGGGCCGACAAATTCGCCGTTATGGAACAGCCGCACCGCCTGCGGCGGCGCGTAAATAAAGTTGATGTTGCGGGTATGGAGCTCATAAGGGGCGACAAATTCCGCAATGATAATTGAGAAATATGACAGAAGCAGCACGACTGCGGCTGCGACGGCGAGCTTGTGGCGGCGAAACCGCCACCAGATCATCCGCCACTGCGAAGCCATGTAGATTCGTTCCTGCTCGGTGCTCAGGGCCTCGACCGAGCGGACGTCGAACGGCGCGTCCGAAACGTAGTGGGGCAGCCGGGCGCTCATTTCGCCGTGCCGCCGCCGAGCCGGATGCGGGGATCGAGAGCGGCGAGCAGCACGTCAGAAACAAACATGCCGACGACGGTGAGCAGCGCCAGGAACATCAGAAACGAGCCGGCCAGATACATGTCCTGGCTTTGCAGAGACTGCAGCAGCATCGGTCCGGTCGTCTGCAAGGACATCACGGCCGAGACGATCACCGAGCCGGAGACCACCTGCGGCAGCAGGTTCCCGATATCGGCGATGAAGGGGTTGAGGGCCATCCGCAGCGGATACTTGACCAGCAGCCGGCCCGGCGGCAGGCCCTTTGAACGGCCGGTGGTGACGTATTGCTTCTGGAGCTCATCGAGGAGGTTGGCCCGCAGCCGCCGGATCATCCCGGCCGTGCCGGACGTGCCGATGACCACAACCGGCACCCACAAGTGTTCAAGCACCGACAGAGCCTTGTCGACCGACCACGGCGCGTTGATGTATTCCTCGGCCATCAGCGTGCCGATCGAAGTGCCGAACCAGACGTTGGCCAGATACATGAGAATCAGCGCAAGGAGAAAATTGGGTGTTGCAAGGCCCAGAAAGCCGATGAAGGTCAAGCCATGATCGCCCCAGCTGTACTGGTGGGTGGCCGAATACACGCCGATTGGGAAGGAGACGATATAGATGAACAAAATGGTCGCGAAATTCAGGACAAGCGTCAGCAATAACCGATCGCCGACCACCTCCGAAACCGGCAGGTTGTGCTCGAACGAATAGCCCAGGTCGCCCTGGAGCAGCCCGAACAGCCAGCGGAAGTACTGCTCGTACATCGGCCGGTCGAGGCCGTACTGTTCGCGCAAAAACTCGATTTTCTCCCGGGGGACCAGTTCGCCCTGGGCTTCCAGTTCGGCAATATGGGCGCTCAAGTAATCGCCCGGCGGCAGCTGGATGATGATGAAGACGAGGCCGCTGATCGCCAGCAAGGTCAGGAACATCGTTGACAGCCGGCGACCGAGGTAGGTGAGCATGGACGCGGTGCTCCGCCGGCCCCGACGCCGGCGTCAGTCGGCGAACCAGAAGCTGTCCACGTGGTGGACGCCGAAGTGGGCCCCCGGCTCCCAGTTGTAAATCGCCGTCTCTGGCACGTTGCGCAGCCGGTTGCTGACCACCACCGGCTGTGGGACCCCCCGGACGATGCCGATCGAAAAGACGTTCTCGGCATGCATGCTGAGGATCTCGTGCCAGATTTGCTCGCGCTCTGCGGCATCGGCGGTCACCTGCCAAGCTTTGTACAGCTCGAGTAGGCGCTCGGCGGTCTTCATGTCCACCGGTTCACCGGCCTGTCCCCGGGTTTCGGTATAGAGACCCCACTTCGGCCAAGCGTACTGCATCTGATGGGTCGGCGCGAATTCGAACGGCGCCATGGCCGGCGTCGGCACGGCGTTCTCGATCCCCTTCCAGATTGCCATCACCGTTGCGCCGGAGAAGATCCGGTTACGGAACACCTCGCGCTGCAGCGGCTTGATGTGGATCTTGATCCCGACTTGCGCCCAGGTGTCGCGGATCAGCTGCAGCACGTCGGTCTCTGTGGGGTCCTCGCCGGCGGTTTCGATGATCATTTCCGCCGGCCGGCCGTCTGGCAGCAGCCGGACGTTGCGACTGTCCCGTTCCTGAAGACCGGCGCCGTCGAGCAGCAGTGCCGCTTTCGCCGGATCGAACTGGGTCCAGAGGCTGGCGTATTCGGGCCTGTAGAGCGGGCTTTCCTCCAGGACCGTGTTGTTACCGCCCTGAGCCAGGCCGAAGTAGATGGTCTGGTTGATCTCGTTGCGGTCGATACCGAGCGACAGGGCCCGCCGGAAATCCGGATTGCGGATGACCGCCTGCCACACCGGATCGGTCACGTTGAAATTGGGGTAGAGGGCCATCTCAGCGCCGACCGCCGAGCGCCACAGCCGGACCGTATAGTTATGGCGCTGTTCTCCCTGCTTGAGGATCGCGTAGTTCTCGAAGCCGAGCCCGCGCGCCTGCAGGTCGCTGTCGCCCGCCGCCGCCTTGGCCGGGATCAGCTTGCTGTTCACCACGCTGAACGAGACGTGATCGATATAGGGGAGCTGCTTGCCGGCAGCGTCGACCCGGTGGAAATACGGGTTGCGGGTGAACTCGAACAGGTTGGACGGCGGCTCGGTCTGGAGGACCCACGGCTGCAATGTCGGCAGGTCCGGATCGTCGTTCTTGTAAGGCTGGGCTTTCCGGAAATGCAGCGCGACCCAGTTGCGCTGTCCCTCGGCAGCCACCCGGGCCTCGAGCGCCTTGGGGTCCGCGTAGCGGGCATGGAACTGCTTCAGGAAGTGCGACGGCAGATACAGGTATTCCGGCCGGGCGCCGGCCAGTGTCGGCAAGAAGCGGTGGTTCGGACCCGGCCACGTGTAGCGGACGGTGGTCTCGTCGATCACCTCAAAGACCGGCGGCTCGCCATCGGCCAGCAGAAACCCGGGCAGCCCGCCGGGCGCCATATCCTCGTTGTTCAGGACGTCTTCCCACACGTACCGGAAATCCTCGGTCGTGAACGGTGCGCCGTCTGACCACCGATGGCCCGGCCGCAGGTGGAAGGTGAACACCCGGTCGCCCTCGTTCTCAACCCGCTGGAGAATGTCCGGGTGCAACTGCCAGTCGGGTCCATAGCCGACCAGACGGGCATAGCCATAGACCACCAGCATCCGGGTGTCCTTGGCCCGGCCCATCAGCGTGCGCAGCCTGCCGCCATATTCGCCGGGCTCCCGGTTCATCCCCGCCAGATCCAGAACCAGCGGCGTCGCCGGCAGACGGTGTTCGATCGGCGGGAGCGTTCCGGCTTCGACGCGGGGCGCGAGAAGTGGTGGCTCCTGATAGCTGGAAGGCTCAGCCGCTGCCGGGCCTGCCCCGAGGCACACCACCACGGCGAAAGCGCCAAGGATCGTACGGACACAGCGCATCATGCAGAATTCTCCGCTACCCTCCGGACGGTGCCGGCCATGTTCTGGTTTTGCCGGCAGGGTCCGGTCGCAACCGGACAGACGCCCGAATGTGGAGCATACCGTGTCCGGGCGCGATCAAGAAGCCCTGAGAACAGCGCGCAGATGCCCCTCAGCGCCCGCAGCGCGGACGGGAGCGTGCCGGCCTGGCCGGAGTTCTTTGCCGTCACGCCACCTGCCGGGCGCCCGCAGCCGGCGCCCGGGTCGCGCGCACGAAATGGCCGTCCCCGAGGTCATAGACCCCTGGTGCCGCTCCCACAGTCACCGTGAACGGCGACGGCCATGCCTCCGGGACCGAAGCCCGGCCGTCCATCAGGGCGGCGAAATCCAGGCGGCGGTCCGGGTCCGGATAGGGCACCGCAGCAAGCAGAGCGCGGGTATAGGGGTGGACCGGATCGCGGAACAGCACCTCGCGCGGCGCCTCCTCGACGAGCTGGCCGGCGCACATCACCGCAATCCGGTCGGCCATGTAGTCGACCACCGCCAGATTATGGGAAATGAACAGGTACGTGAGCCCGAGTTCGGCCTGCAGGTCCTTCAGAAGATTAAGGATTTGGGCCTGAACCGAAACGTCCAGGGCGCTGACCGGCTCATCGCAGATGAGCATTTCGGGCTTCAGGGCAAGGGCCCGGGCAATACCGATCCGCTGGCGCTGGCCGCCTGAAAAGCTGTGCGGATAGCGGGCCAGAAAGCGCGGATCGAGCCCCACCACCCGCATCAGTTCGGCCACCATCTCCCGTCGCGACCCGGCATCGCCAAGGCCGTGGATGACCAGCGGTTCGGTCAGAATATCGAAAACGGTCAACCGCGGATTGAGCGAGCCGAACGGGTCCTGGAACACGTACTGGATCGAGCGGCGAAACAACCCGAGTTCGCGGCTGTCGAGCTTGAGAACGTCGATCGCGCGATTTGTTTGATAATAGGTGACCCGGCCCACGTCGGGCGTGACCGCGCGCATGATGATCCGGCTCACCGTCGTCTTGCCGCAACCGCTCTCACCGACCAGTCCGAGGCAGCTGCCGCGGTCGATCCGGAAGCTGACGTTATCCACGGCCTTCCGGGCCTCGGCCTTTCCCGTCCGGAACAGGCCGGCGCCTTTGCGGTGGGAGAAGCTCTTCGAGAGATTGGCCACCTCGATGAGCGGTTCTCCGGCGCGCCGGATCACCGCGCCGCCCATCGCCCGATCCCGCCCCTCGTCGGCGAGCAGCCGGCCGGCACCGTGCTCGATCTCGCGCAACGGCTGCAGACGTTCGCCGGGCTTCATATCGAAGTGCGGCACCGCCCGGAGCAGCGCCTTGAGATAAGGATGGCGCGGGCTGCCATAGAGGTCGCGCAGCGCCCCGCTCTCCATCACCCGGCCGTGATAGAGCACCACAACCTCCTCGGCGATGTTGGCGACCACGCCGAGATCGTGGGTGATCAGCAGCACAGCCATCTGCAGCTCGGCCCGCAGGTCCTTGATCAGCTTGAGGATTTGCGCCTGGATCGTCACGTCGAGCGCCGTTGACGGCTCATCGGCGATCAGCAGCGCCGGCCGGCAGATCAAAGCCATGGCGATCATTGCCCGCTGGCGCAGCCCGCCCGACAACTCAAACGGGTAGGTGTCGTAGGCCCGCACCGGATCGGGGAAGCCGACCAGGCCGAGCATGTCGATGGCCAGTTCGCGGCCCTCGCGGCGGCTGAGCCGGCGGTGCAGGAACAGCGACTCCGAGACCTGATCGCCGATGGTGTGAAGTGGCGACAGCGACGTCATCGGTTCCTGAAAAATGATCGAGACCCGGTTGCCGCGGATCGACCGGTAGGCCTCGCTGCCCGGATCGAGGGCGGCGAGGTTCTGCGGCTCACCCCCGCTCGCCGGATCGGCGAAGAGGATCTCGCCGCCGGCCAGCCGGGCGGTTCTCGGCAGAATGCCGAGGATCGCCTGAGCCGTCACCGACTTGCCCGATCCGGATTCGCCGACAATGGCGACGGCCGAGCCGTGGGCGACCCGGAACGAGACCCCGTCAACCGCGCGAACCGGCCCCGCCTGGGTGCGGAACTCCACCTTAAGGTCGCGCACCTGCAGGAGATCGGTCATCGCCACCCTCGCGGTCCGGCGGCCCCGGGCGGGGTGATGCCGAGCGCGGTCAGGTTCGCCGCCGATGCCGGATCGATGGCGATACCGTTGAACCAGGCCGCCTCAGCCGCCCGCGCGGCCAGGGCATCGAACCCGTCCAGCCGGGATTCCACCGCGATCCGCTGACCACGCGCAGCCAGGGTCAGCCGCATCCAGCCGTCCGAACGATCGCGGCGGGTTGCGTAAAAGGCGAGGCGGAACCGGTCGAGCTCCCGCCAGTGCAGCGATCGCGGCCGGATCCCGCGCGTCCGCACCCCCTGCTCGTCCACTTCGACCCGGGTGGCATGAGCGGCAACGGTGGCGGCAGCAAACGCCGCGAACAGCCCCGCGCAGCCCGCCAGGACCGCGGTGACCGCCGGCGGCGTATCCGCAATCGCGAGCGCGACCAGCGCGCCTCCGAAGCCGGCACCGGCACGAATGTAATCGCCGATCAAGCCGGTCGAGGAATAGCCGAGGGTGGTCATCGGACACCGGTTCCGGATGAAACCACGGCTGGCCCGGCGGTGCCGGCCGCTCGCCGCCCCTCCGGCCAGAACGCCGCGCCGGCAGAAAGCCAGCGCACCGCCGGATGCGCCCGGGTAAAGCCCAGAAAGCGGTCAAGGAAGTCCCAGCATTCCGGATCGTGGAACAGATGATGACTCATCATCCCGGTGGGCTCGTCGGGGTCGGCGTTGCCACTGCGACGGGCGGCGAGGTGCGAGACAATCTGCCCCAGAACCGCCTCATCGCCCAGGAATCCCCGGCTGCCCGGCCAGTCGATCAGATCGCAGTGAATGTTCACCTCGCGGATCCCCGGGACAGGCTCAGCGCGCCGGCGCGGGTTGATCGCCGAGACGGCCCGAAGACCGGTGCGGGGCAGGTCGGCGAGCAGGGTGGGATCCAGACGGTTCCACGGCGCGACGTAGACGGGAAGGCTTCCCGGCAGCGCTGCGATCCGCGCCCAGCCCCGGGCGATCTCGGCGAGGACCACGTCGCGGGGGCGGTGGGGTCCATGCTCTTCGGTCTTCGCCCCGACGGAGGCGTGGTTGTCGTGGGACCAGCCGTGCTGGAGCACGGCCACGTCGGGGCGACCAGCAAGGGTCGCCGGCAGCGACTCGTCCAGATCCCGGGGGATCACCGCCAGCGCGACCGGGATCCCGTACCGGGCGCGGAGGGCGAGCAGATGATCCAGGTCCGGCGACGCCCGGGTGGCATCATCATCCCGCCACCAAAGCGTCGCCACTGCACCGCTCGCGGCCCAGCGATCCAGTTCCTCCGCCAGCGCGTTCCAGTCGGCCATGGCCTCCCGCCTTCAGGGTCGGCGTTTAAGGATCGCCGGCGGCCCGCCGCTGTCGGGCGGCGGCCTGCCCGGCTTCGGCGACAAGCCTCGCCGCCGTGGCCGCGCCCGAAAGATCGACGGAGACCACCCCGCGGTCAGCCACCAGGGCCTCGTCGACGGCGGCGGCCAGGGTCTCCGGCGTCAACTTCGCCGGATCGACCATACTGACAACGTTGCATTTGGCAAGCGCCCGTGTCCGAGTGGTCTGCTCGGTTTCCGCGTGCTCGGCGAACGGCACGATAACCGCCCGCGGCCGGGCCACGAGCAGGTCGCAGACCGTGTTGTAACCGCCCTGGGAGATCGACAGCACGCAGTTGGCGAGCAGGGTCGGCAAGTCGTCCCGCCAGCGCTCTACGATCACGCCCGGCGGCGCGCTCCAGGCCAGATCGTCGAACAACCGGTCGGACGCATTGAGTCCGATCAGCAGGCGCCAAGGCCGGCTGGCAACACAGCTCAGCGACCGGGCGGCGAGAGCGGTCCGGAACAGGGTCTCGCCGACGCTGCCACCGCCGGCGCTGACGATCACTTCACCGCGGCCGGCGACGGCGCCCGGGCGGTGGTGTGGCGGCGCCGCGACGTAGCCGGTGTAGACCAGCCGGTCCGCGATCGCGCCTGCCTCCGGCAGAGACCGGGTCAGAGGCAGCAGCGCCGGATCGCCGTGGACGAGAACCTGATCGAACAGGGTCGCGGCCATCCGTACCATCTCGGCGTTGCGGGCCGGATCGAGCTTGCGGACGACCACATCGCGGACTGAGGACAGCAGACTCGGCCGGGGCTCGGCACCCCGGGCCGCAGCGATCAGCGGCAAAAGCTCGAAGCGGAACGCCCGGCGGCCGAACGGGAACTGCTCGATGATCAGGACATCGGGCCGGGCAGCGGCGAATTCGTCGAGCAGGCGCTCCCGACGCGCCTCCCGGAAAGCGTCGTCGATCGGCGCACCGTCGGCATCGAGAAGGGTGGCAAACGTGCCGTCGGCGGCGCGGACCGGCGGCAACTCGGTCCGGGCGCAGCCAGCGAAACCAATGCCCGGCACGGCGGGACCGCCCAGCACCACGCGCACCAGGAGGCCCGCGTCGGCCATCGCCTCGGCGAGCAGCGCCGCCCGCTTGAGATGGCCGATGCCAAGGAGGTGCTGAACGTAGACGAACACGCGGACCGACATGCCGGGCTCTGTTCACACGGTTTCGAAGCCCGGCACCGGCACGTCACAGCCGGCCGGGGAGCGTCCGCCGGCTATCGCCAGCACCGCGCGCAGCCGCGCCGCGGCGACGCTGAGGTCATGGACCCGGGCGGCGCGGACCCAAGCGCTCTGACCGAAGGCCCGGCGCGCCTGCGGATCGGCGAGGAGCCCGGCAACGGCGTCGGCGAAGGCCGCGGCATCGCCGGTTGCGACCAGCCGGCCGGTCTCTCCGTCGGCAACGATGTCCGCCACGCCACCGCTCCGCCCCGCGACCACCGGCAGGCCCGCCGCCTGAGCTTCCAGCAAAGCCATGCCGTATGCCTCGTTGATCGCCGGCCAGACGCACAGGTCGGCGGCGGCGTTGAGCGCCGTCAGCGCATCGGCGCCAAGCCGGCCGGCAAACACCACCTGGCCGGCGAGGGGCGCAAAGGCCGAGCGCGCGGACGCCGCTGCCGGGCCGTCACCGGCGATGACCAGCCGCCACGGACGGCCCTTGAGCCGGCCGAGCGCGTCGGCAAGCAGCCGGAAGGACGCGAGCTTGGCACCCTCGCGCATCATGCCGACGGCGACCAGCCAGGGCAGCCCGGGATCGAGCGACCAGCGGGCCGCCAGGGTCGCCCGGTGGTCATCGCGCACCCGGGCCGCGGCCCGATACGGAGTGGTGTCGAGGAACGGCGGGAAGGCAACCAGCCGGGCCCCGGCCTTGAGCAACGGTCGCACACCCGGTGCATCGGCGCTGTTGAGCCCGAGCACCAGATCAGCGGCGGCGATCGCCCGGCCCGCGGCGCGGTGTCCCCGGTCCCAGGGACCGCCAGCGCGTTTGGGCGCGAACGAGGCCTCGGCAACCACATACGGAATGTCGAGGCCCGCGGCAACGGCCGGTCCGAGGTGATCGGGCGCCTTGTGGTAGAGGTGGTAAGTGAACCACAGCGCTGGCCGCTGGTCCACCGGGCGAGACCGGTAACGGCGGATCAGCCGGTCGGCGAGGCGGGTGCCGGCCGCGGCCAGGCGGCGTTGCCGGACCGGGTCACCCGTACCATCGTAGCTGCGGAATGCGGACGCGGTCTCGACCGTCGCGCCGGCAGCGGTGAGGGCAGCGATCAGCAGCCGCGCCATCCGCCGGTCCCCGGACGGCAGCGGATGCCCGGGCGGCTTCAGCGGGGCATAAAAGGCGATGCGCACGTCCGGCTCTCCACCCTACACTGCCAGAGGGCAGGCATCGCCGCTGTCCGGTTCGCGAGGCAGGCCGAACAGCGGCGCCAGCCGGTCAAGCCCGGCGCTCATCGCGAAGCCGGTGCGGACCCGCGCCGCGCCGGCCGTCCCCAGCCGCTGGCGGAGCAGCGGTGCCTGGATCAGCCGGGCCAGGGCCGCCGCGAGCACAGCCGGATCGCCGGGCGGAACCAGCAGCCCGGTGACACCGTCATCGATCAGTTCCGGAATCGCCGCAACCCGGCTGGCGACGCAGGCCAGTTCCTGACTCTGCGCCTCCATCAGGACATTGGGAAGACCGTCCCGGTCGCCATCCGCAGCGATACAAGCAGCCAGAGCGAACAGATCAGCGGCCCGCAACCACGCCAGGACCCCCGATTGTGGAAGGGGGCCAAGCCAGCTGACCCGGTCGGCGATGCCGAGCGCCGCGGCCCGGGCGGCCAGCCGGTCGTGAAGCTCGCCGCCGCCGATATGGACGAACCGCCAAAACAGGCCCGCCGGCAACCGCGCCAGGGCCTCGAGCAGCACATCGTAGCCTTTCTTCGCCACTGCCCGGCCGACCGACAGGATCAGCACCGGATCGTCCGGGTCCTCGCCGGCACGCGGCGGTCTTCCTTCCGAGGGCGGCGGAAACCGGCTGAAGTCCAGACCGTGATAGGCGAGCCGGATTCGCTCGGGATCGGAAGCAAGACCCCGCAGATGGTCGGCAACCATCCGGGTGCAGGTCACGGCGAAGCGGCAATCCGCGAGCTTCTCGCGGGTCTCCCATCCCGGGATCGTCCAAACGTCCTTGGCATGGGCGGCGACGCTCCACGGCAGGCCGCGAATCAGCGCCGCATAGCGGGTGACCGAGGCCGGGGTGTGGAGGAAGTGAGCGTGCAGAGCGCCCACATCCGGGGCCAGCTCCGCAGCCAGCACGCAGGCCTGGCCGAACCGGCGCAGCCGGTTGCGGGTGCGGTCGCGGGCAAGATCCCGGCGCCAGACCGCGGCGGCGGCGGCGAAGCCCGGAAAGCGGCGCGCCCGCCGCCAGCCGCGCCAGACCCGGAGCGGCTCGTCGTGCAGATACTCGGGCAGATAAACAACCGGCGCGGCGATTTCGGCATGGACCGGATGGCGGGCGGGATCGGTCGGATGGCGGAGCGAATATAGCCGGATCGGCAGCCCCCGCTGCTCGAGGCCGAGGATCTCCTGGGCGATGAACGTCTCCGAAAGCCGCGGATAGCCCTTCAGGACAAAGGCGACCGCGGTGCGCGTCGAGGATTCAGTCACCTCAGCCCGGGAACCGCACCACGGCCGGCGCCTCCGCGGCATCGCTGGCTGCCGGCGTCGCCGGCATATCCAGCCACGCATCGAGCAGGCCACCAATCACCTCGAGCCCGTCGAGGAGCCGGGGAACATGCACCTGCGAGGGCCGCGACTGATCCGGCAGGCTGCGGATCGCCGCCGCCATGGTCTCGGGCTTCCTCTCGCCGTCGATCGGAAGCGACCGGGCAAGCCCGAGGGCCGCAGCCCGCTCGGCGCGGATCGCCTGTTCCATGCGCGGGACGGTGCGGGGAACGATCAGCGCCGGCTTGTCGAACGACAGAATCTCACAGAAGGTGTTGTAGCCGCCCATTGCGACAATCCCGGCCGCGCCGGTCATCGCCGCTTCCAGGTTGGCATCGAAGGTGATCGCCTCAACGGCATCGAGCCGCGCGACCCGCTCGCGGAAACCGGCCTGGACCGATGAATGCATGAACGGTCCGAACACCACCAGCGCCCGCCACGGAATCGCCGGATCGTGCTCATAGGCGCTCAGCACCCAGTCGACCAGCGCCGCGCCGTCGCCGCCCCCGCCGGCCGTGACGAGAATGTAGGGACCCGAACCCAGTGCCGTCAGCGGCTCCACCGGCGACGGCGCGCATGGTGCGCTGCGGCGAATGTAACCGGTGAACCGGGCCTTCGCCCGAACCGCTGCCGGGACCGGCACGCCGGCAAGGGGATCGCAGACCTCCGGAAGGCCATAGATCCAGATATGATCGTAAAGGCTGGCCAGCGCCGGCACAGCGTTCTTGCGGGCCCATTCCTCGGCCAGGGTGACCGGGTCGTCCATCACATCGCGCAGCCCGAGTACCAGCGGCGTTCCGCGGGCCTTGAGCATGGTCAGGGTATCACGCACCTCGCCGCGCAGGCCGAGCGGCTCCTTGTCCACCAGGAACACATCAGGTGCAAAGGTTTCCGCGGTGTGACGAATGATCGAGGCGCGGAGGCGGAGCGTCTCTTCAATCCCGATCTCCAGGCTGAGGGGCGAGTAGTCTCCGCGGCGCAGCTTGATCACCCCGGGGATGCGCACGAAATCTACGCGCGAGCGGAAGCTGAAGCTGCCGATGATGGGCGAGCCGGACAGGATCAGGACGGACAGGGCGCGTCGATGCTCAACCAGCGCATGGGCAATCGCCCGGCAACGGCGGAGATGGCCGAGACCGAACGAATCATGACTGTAGATCAGCAGTCGGCGGTGACTTGGGTGGTGACCCTGATCGCGTGGTGTCATCGCTTTGTCACCTTTGCCCGGGATCGACGGTCACCCGGCATACCCGAATGTCGGACTTCGACCGCCCGCGCGCAATCCGGAACCGGACGCCTTCCGGCGCGCGGACAGGCAACACCGCCGTCCGCCCCTGACAGCAGACCGGGCACAGGGTGACCCTCGCTCTGAAAAACCTGATTGGTCAAGGGGGTCACCGTCGATCGTCACGCTGTCGTGACATCTCGGTCGCGGCGATGTGTCCGATCTGCCACCCCGCCGTGCGACCCGTCCTGGCGCCGTGTGCCACATGTCTTACCGTCTCAGCGTCCTCTCCAACGTTCTGGGAATCAACGGATGTTCCAGTTCGACCAGTTTGAAGCGGACCGCCTCGAAGGACCGCTGACACCGGCGAGCCCCTATGCGCCGGTCCGCCGCGCCGGAGCGCTGTCGTTCCTGTGGTGGAGCGAGCACTGCATCGAGTGCGCCGCCCCCGCCTGCTATGCCAGTTGCAGCCTTTACCAGCGCCGGCCGGACGGCGGCTGCCGGCGACTGGTCTGGGGCCTGGCACCGGACCGACGGTTCGCCGGTCTGCGGGACTTCGGCGTCGACGTGGCCTTCAAGGCCTGGGGCAAGCTTGAGGCCGATGTCAATCCGGTGATGGAGCCGGCAGACCGGGTGTTGTTGCGGGAGCGGCTGGTCTCCCGGGGGCCGCGGTCCTGGGCCACCGCCGACCGGCTGATCCCGGCTGCGACCCGCGATGCGGCGGGCCGGCCTCTGCCCTGCGACGGCCGCCGCATCGCCAAGAAGCTGATGCTCCGCGCTCTCGATGGCGAAGCCGGCACCCTCACCGCCCGCGCACCGGAGGCGTTTCTGGTCGAGGTCTACAATCCGGCCGCGCAGCCGATGGCGCTCCACCTGACTATCCGGGTGGCGGGAAAAGCCGCCGCCGCACTGCCCGGGTCGCCGCCGCCGCCGGTTCTGGCCCGCCTGGACCTGCCGCCCGGGTTCAGCCGGCACTGGGTTGAGCGGAAGCAGTATGCGCCGCTCCTCGCCAGCGGGCTGCCGTGCAAGATCGCGGTGATGCCCGAGGCCGAAGGCACGGCACGGCTGGTGTTCCTGGCCCTGGATTTCGTCGCCGGCACCGTCACCGATGCGGATGGCACGGCAGTGGTGCCCGAGGCCGGTACCGGCACCGATGCGGCCGGCCGGCGCGCGGCCGGCCCTGTCAAGTGCGTCGTGTTCGATCTCGACGATACGCTCTGGGACGGGGTCCTGGTGGAAACGGGGACGGCCGGCGAGCCGCGGGTGCGGCCGGCGATGGCCGAGGCGATCCGCGCTCTGGACGCGCGGGGTATCCTCCTCAGCATCGCCAGCAAGAACGACCGGGAGCCGGCCCTGGCCCGGCTGCAGGCCTTGGGGCTGGGCGAGCTGTTCCTCCATCCGCAGATCGACTGGAGCCCGAAAAGCGGACAGATCCGGCGGATCGCCGGCGCCCTCAACATCGGCGTTGACGCCATCGCCTTCGTGGACGATTCGCCGTTCGAACGGGCCGAAGTGGCCGCGGCGGTGCCGCCGGTGCTGGCTGTGCCGCCCGAGGACCTGCCCGCCCTGCTCAACCATGCCCGGTTCCAGGGTGCTCCAACCGCCGACGGCCGTCAGCGCCGCCGCTTCTATCAGATCGAGCAGGCCCGGCTGGCCTCGCGGACCGCGTGGGGTGAGGATTACCTTGGTTTTCTCAGCACGTGTGAGATAGAGTTAACAATCGACTCTTATCATCCGGGCGATTTCGAACGGGTTTCGGAGCTCGTTCAGAGAACCAATCAACTGAACTACTCCGGGTCCAAGTACGCGCCCGCTCAGGTCGCCGAACTGATTGCGACACCGGATACCGAGAAGCTCGTTCTCCGCTGTCGGGACCGGTTCGGCTCTTACGGAACGGTCGGTTTTGTCGTGGTGCGGCGAACCACGACGGCCATTGAGGTCGAGGAGTTCATGATGTCGTGCCGGGTCCAGGGCCGCTGCCTCGAGCGGGCGCTGTTCGCCACCCTGATCAACGCTGCCGGCTCGCTCTGCCGCCAGATCCGGGTCCGGTATCGCCGGACCGACCGGAACGGGCCGGCGGCGCGGATCCTGGACGAGTTGGGATTCACCGTCGACCCACAGGATCAACGCCGGATCCTCGATGTCGTGCGGATGCCTCTGGACGCGGGCGTTGTCACCGTCGTTCCCACCCGTGGCCAATAAGTTCCCGCGTCTGGTCCGACCGGCAGCCGAAGGTTGGTCAGGCGGCGCCAGCCGGCGCTTCCGGAGCCCCTGATGGAACCGAGTTTTTTTCGTTACATATTCCGCTATAGTTTGCGGTCGCAGCTATTTTTGCTGTTTCTGACCCTCGCGTCCTTTCCGTTCCTTTACATTTCTCTCGAACTTCCTAAGATCATTATCAACGAAGCAATTGGTGGCACCGACTTTCCTCGCGAAATATTCGGAATGCCTTTGGAGCAGATCGATTATCTGTTCTATCTCTGCGGAGCGTTCCTGCTGGTCGTTCTGATCCGTTTCGGATTTCGCTATTATATCAATGTTTATAAAGGACAGGTCGGCGAGCGCATGCTGCGCCGGCTGCGCTACCAACTGTTCAGTCGGGTCTTGCGTTTCCCGCTGCCACGATTCCGGCGCACCTCGCAGGGCGAGATCATCGCCATGATCACCGCCGAAGTGGAACCGCTCGGCGGATTCATCGGCGAAGCGGTGGCCACCCCCGCCTTCGAAGGCGGGACGATGCTCACCATTCTGGTCTTCATGTTTGTCCAGGACTGGAAGCTCGGCCTCGCGGCGATGGCCCTCTCGCCGATCCAGGCATACATCATCCCTCGGCTTCAGGCGCAGGTGAACGTACTCGCCAAAGAACGGGTCCGGACCGTCCGCAAGCTCTCTGAGCGACTTGGCGAAGTTGTGGGCGGGATCGAACACGTTCACGCCCACGACACGTCCGAATACGAGCGTGCCGAGATCGCCCGCTGGCTCGGCCGGATTTACGAAATTCGCTTCAAAATTTACAGAAAAAAGTTTTTGATCAAGTTCATTAATAATTTTTTTGGTCAGATGACTCCATTTTTCTTCTATGCCTTGGGCGGATATTTGGTCATTACCGGCGAACTGACTTTCGGGGCCCTGGTCGCGGTGCTGGCTGCTTATAAGGACTTGTCCTCGCCGTGGAAGGAGCTGCTGAAATGGTACGAAATCAAGGAGGATACCCGGGTCAAGTATGAGCAACTGGTCGAGCAGTTCGAAGGCCCGGGACTGCTCAGCGAGGCGATGCAGGCCCTGCCCGAGGGTGAACCGCACCGGCTGTCAGGCTCGCTGGTCGCCAGCAACGTGGTCCTCGAGGACGAGGATGGGGTCAAGGTGGTCGACAGTGTGTCGTTCAGCTTTGCACTTGATGAACGGGTCGCCCTGGTCGGCCAGGAAGGCTCCGGCGCCAGCGCCGTCGCCAAACTGATCGCCCGGCTGCTCACCCCCACATCCGGCAGTTTGCGGATCGGCCACGCTGAACTGCACCTGCTGCCGGAGGCGGTCACCGGCCGGCAGATCGGCTACATCGGCCAGGGCGGCATGCTGTTCCAGGGAACGATCCGCGCCAACCTGTTCTACGGCCTCCTGCATCATCCCCGCGACCGCGACCCTGAGAGTGGCGATCTGGTGCGGCGCCGGCGCATCTCCGAGGCCCGGCAGTCCGGAAACACCACCCGCGATCCCGATGCCGACTGGATCGATTATGCTGCCGCCGGGGTTGCCGATGACGCCGGACTGGTCGCGCGTACCGCCGAGGTGCTGGCGATTGTCGAGATGCAGGACGATGTGTTTCATTTCGGCCTGCTCGGACGGGTCGACCCGGACAGCCAGCCGGACCTGGCGCAACGAATCCTGGAAGCCCGCGCCCACCTGCGCCGCCGCCTCGACGACAAAGCCTACCAGGGCCTCGTCGAACCGTTCGACCGGAACTCCTATAATAACAACATGTCGGTGGCGGAGAATCTGCTGTTCGGAACCCCGATCGGGCCGACTTTCGACCTCGATCACATTGCCGAAAATCCGTACATGCTGTCGGTCCTGCGCCGCTTTGATCTCGAAAACTACCTGCTCGGGGTCGGCTTGCAGGTGGCGCGGATCATGGTTGAACTGTTTCAGGACGTGCAGCCTGGCGACGAGTTGTTCGAGCGCTTCAGCTTCATCACCCTGGAAGCCCTGCCCACCTACCAGGGCGTGACCCGCCGCGCCGATCCCGAGCGTCTGGACAAGCTGAGCGGCTCTGACCGCACGCTTCTCCTCTCGCTGCCGTTCAAGCTGATCCCCGCCCGCCACCGGCTGGGGCTGCTCACCGACGACGTCCTGGCGCGCCTGCTTGACGCCCGCAAAGCCTTCGCCGAGGGCCTGCCCGAAGACCTGCAGGACTCGGTTGCATTCTTCGATCCCGACCGCTACAACGCCGCCGCCTCCGTGCAGGACAACATCCTGTTCGGACGCCTTGTCTACGGTCGTCCCCAGGCGCAGCGGGCGGTCGGCGCGCTGATCGGGGAGGTGGTCGATGCCCTGGACCTGCGCCCAGCGGTCATCGGCATCGGCCTCGAACACCAGGTGGGCATTGGCGGCAGCCGCCTGTCCGCGGCGCAGCGCCAGAAGGTTGCGATCGCCCGGGCGATCCTGAAACAGCCGGTGCTTCTGGTGCTCGACCAGGCGACGGCGGCGCTTGACCCCGGGAGCCAGGCCGCCATCATGGCGAAGATCGTGGCCGAGCGGGCGGGACTGGTTTGGGTCTTGAACGATGCCGCCGAGGCGGCCGGTTTCGACCGCGTGCTGGTAATGGAACATGGCCGGATCGTGTCATCTCGGGAGCCGGACGCCGCGTCTTCTCCCGAAAGCGGTGAGGGACCGCCCGAAGGTCCGGTGGCGCGGTCGGCAAACACCTGAGCGCGAAGCCGCCCGTCGATGCGGTGATCGGGCGCGGAAAGCATCGGCGAGATCGCCGCGATACAGCGGGGAGCGGGGGTGGAGACCGTGCCGGGAAGGACGAGCGAGCGTGCAGTACGGTGACGCCATAACAATCCTGCGCGGCATTCCGCTGTTTTGCCGTCTCGACATGGGCAAGCTGAAGCTGCTGGCCTTTTCGAGCACCACCCTCCGCTTCGAGCCGGGCGAGGAGTTGTTCCGCGAGGGTGACCCCGCCGACGGCGCCTACGTCATCGAGAACGGCGAGGTGGAAGTCCTGATCGGTGAGCCGGGCCGTGAGGTGCGGGTCGGACGCCTCGGCCGCCATGAACTGTTCGGGGAGATGGCGATCCTGCTCAACAAGACCCGGACCGCAACCATCCGTGCGATCCAGCCCCTCGACGTGCTGAAGATTGATGCGGACGTGTTCCTGCGCCTGGTCACCGAGAATCCGGACGCCGCCCTTGCCGTCATGCGCTCGCTTTCCGAGCGGCTTGCCAGTCTGACCAGCCGCTTCCAGCACCTGGAGCGGCATGGCGATCGCGTGCCGGCCACAGACGGCCGCGGCTGAACGCCGCCACAGGACCAGCCCACAGGACAAGCCCACAGGACCGGCCATGGCCCCCTTTGCCGACGCGCTCTGCCGCGCCCGCCGCCTCAGCACCGCCGCCGCGACGGATTCCCGCTGATGGACGCGAACCTGCTGATGTGGGTGACGTTCGCCCTCGCTATCGGAGCACTCGTCCTCTACGCGACCGAGAAGCTGCCGATGGAGGTGGTCTCCATTGGCGTCGTCTGCGCGCTGTTGATCCTGTTCACAATCGCCCCGCTCCCCGATGCAACCGGTGAGAACCAGCTTTCACCGTCGCGGCTCCTGCAAGGCTTCGCCAATCCCGCCCTGGTCACGGTCCTCGCCTTGCTGGTGATGGGACAGGGGATGGTCCGCGCCGGCGTGCTCGACGTGGTTGCCCGCGCCGTTCTGAAGTTCGGCGCCGGGAGTCAGACAATCACCCTGCTGCTCGTCCTCACCGTGGCGATCCTGATCAGCGCCTTTCTCAACAACATCCCGGTGGTGGTGATCTTCATTCCGATCATGCAGGCGGTGGCCAACCGGTTCGGCGATTCGCCAAGCAAGCTGATGATCCCTCTGGCCTATGCTGCCGTGCTCGGCGGCATGACCACCCTGGTCGGATCCTCCACCAATCTGCTCGTCAACAGCGCGATGATCGAGATCGGCCTGAGGCCCTTCGAATTCTTCGATTTCACGGTCTCCGGCGCGGTCATGGCGGTCGTCGGTCTTGCCTATCTGATGCTGGTCGCGCCGCTGCTCCTGCGGCCGCGCGGACGTTTCGCCGACTCCCTGCTTGCCGGCACCGGCCGCCAGTTCATCGCCCAGCTTGCCGTTGCCCCGGACTCACCGCTGATCGGCAAGGGGGCTCCCGGGGGCCTGTTCGCGTCTTTGCCCGACATGACCGTGCGGATGGTGCAGCGGGGCGAGGAGGCGATCCTGCCGCCGTTCGAAGGCTACCGCGCCAGCCCCGATGACGTCCTTGTCGTCGCCGCGACGCGCAAGGCGCTCACCGACGCCCTGTCGCGCAAGGCGGCCAGGATCCATCCACAACTGCCCACCCGCACCCGCGCCGATCGCAACGGCAATCGCAGCCGCGACGATGAGGTGGGCCCGCTCGCCGGCGACTCCCAGGTGATCGCCGAGGTCATGGTTGCGCCGGCCTCCCGCTACGAGGGCCAGACCCTGAAACAGATCGGATTTCACCACCAGACCCATTGCGTCGTCCTCGGTATTCAGCGGCGGGCCCGGATGATCCGCACCAAGATGACCGATATTCGTCTTGAAGCCGGGGATGTGCTCCTGCTCCAGGGGCATGCCGCGGACGTACAGGGCCTCAAGGCCAACCGCGACATCATCCTCATTGAATGGTCGGCGGAAGAACTGATCCCCACTGGCAACGCCTTGCTTGCCACCGGCATTTTCGTCGTCGCCATGGGCCTCGCCGCTGCCGGAATTGCGCCGCTGGTGGTCGCGACCCTGACCGGGGCGGTGCTGATGGTCGGCGCCGGGGTCATCAACGTCCGCCAGGCCGGCCGCGCCGTCGATCCACGGATCGTCACCACCATCGGCGCCGCCCTGGCTCTCGGGGTCGCGCTGCAGGAAACCGGCGGTGCCGCCTATATCGCCCGCGGCCTCGTTGCCGCCCTGGAGGGCGCCGGGCCGGCCATCGTGCTGTCGCTGTTCTTCATCACCGTTGCCGCCCTCTCCAATGTGGTCACCACCAAGACCGCCGCGGTGTTGTTCACCCCGATCGCGATCGATATCGCCCTGGAACTGGGGGTCGCGCCCGAGCCCTTTGCGCTCGCCGTGGTGTTCGGCGCCAACTGCTCGTTCGCCTCGCCGCTCGGCTACCAGACCAACTTGCTGGTGCTTGGCCCGGGCCATTACAAGTTCACCGACTTCGCCCGCGCCGGCGTGCCGCTGATCGCCCTGATGTGGCTGACCTTCACGCTGTTCATACCGTTCTGGTACGATTTCTGAGCAAAGCCTGCTCGTCGCGGGGGCAACACGATGACCGGAGCGGACCAGGACCAGCGCAACGAAGCGGCCGCGATCATCTGCCGCGTCTGCCGGGAGCCGATCCGCAGTGGCGCCCGGCGGTGCCCGCTCTGCCTGTCCTATCAGGCCCGCTGGCGCAACGCTCTGCCCGTGATCGCGCTGACTGCGGCACTCCTGGTGCTGATCGGCGGTGTCATCGCCGGGGCCATGGTCGCCGCCACGAACCTCTCCACCGGGGACGAGATCGGCGCCGGGCCGGCCGAAGGCGGGGTCGACGTGATTGCCTTCGCCACCGGCGGCTCACTGGTCGTTCGCAACGCCCGCGAGGAGGACGCGTTCATCGAGAGCCTGACCGTCGAAAGCGACGTTGTCGAGTACCTGGGTCACGTGATCCTTGGCGCTGTGGCCTTTCCCGGGACCTTCCAGGTGATCACCCAGCCGTCCGTGCCAGGCGGGCCACTGGTCGCCAACGTCACCGACGAGGTCTGGCGGCAGGTGCTCGACAGGCAGTTTCCCAATGTCCAGCCGCGGTTCTATTCCGCCGGCCACGTCTATCTGCGGGCGGTGCAGGAACAGCTTGGCGACGGCATCCGGACCATCCCGGCGCGGTGCCGCCTTGGCTACCACACCCTCTCGAGCCCCGGGCAACGCGAGGTCGCTTTCGACTGCACCGGGGTGTTCGTGCGGATCGACGCGGGCGAGCCGTCGGCCGCTCCGTCCGGGAACTGACCCGCGGCGCCCTTCGCGGTCCCGGCACCCGCGCCGCGGTGCCGGCCGATGTCAGTACAGGAAGCGGGTGCGGATGGTGCCGTCGATGGCGGCGAGGTCCCGGCGGATCCCCTGGCCGGCGGCGAGGGCGCCGTCGATGTCGGTCACCACGTAGCCCACTTCCGCGTCGGTGCGGAGATACTGGCCGGCGATGTTGAGACGCCGGGCGGCGAACACTTCGGAGATCCGTGACATCACTCCAGGCACGTTGCGGTGGATATGCAGGAACCGGGTGGCGCCGGCCTGGGGCGGGAGGGACACCTCTGGAAAATTGACGGCGCCCACGGTCGAGCCGTTATCGGAATAGCGGATCAGCTTCTCCGCCACCTCGCTGCCGATACTCGCCTGGGCCTCCAGGGTCGAGCCGCCCACGTGGGGGGTGAGGATCACGTTGGCGAGGCCGCGCAGCGGCGTCTCCAGCGGCTCGTCGGCACCGACCGGCTCGCTCGGGAACACGTCCACGGCCGCGCCGGCGATGTGGCCGCCGCGAATCGCCTCGGCCAGGGCGGTGACGTCGACGACACTGCCCCGGGAGGCGTTGATCAGGTGCGTGCCCGGCTTCATCGCCGCCAGCTCGGCGGCGGTGATCAGGTTGGCGGTCTGGGGCGTGCCCGGAACGTGCAGAGTGACGATGTCGGCTTCGGCGAGAAGAGCCGCCAGCGACGCGCACGGACGGGCGTTGCCGAGCGCCAGCTTCTCGACGATGTCGAAGTAAACGACCCGCATGCCGAGCCCCTCGGCGAGCACCGAGACCTGCGAGCCGATGTGGCCGTAGCCGACGATGCCGAGGGTCTTGCCCCGGATTTCATGCGCGCCCTCGGCGCTCTTCAGCCAGATCCCGGCGTGCGCCTGCATGGATTTCTCGGCCACCCGGCGCATCAGCATGATCGCCTCGCCAACCACCAGCTCAGCCACCGAGCGGGTATTGGAATACGGCGCGTTGAACACCGGAACGCCGCGCCGGCGGGCCATCGACACGTCCACCTGGTTGGTGCCGATGCAGAAACAGCCGATGCAGAACAGCTTGTCGGCAGCCGCCAGGACCTCGGCGGAAAGCCGGGTCCGCGAGCGGATCCCGAGGATATGAGCGCCGGCAACCCGGTGCGTGAGCTCAGCACCCTCCGGCGCGTCCGCCCGGCGCTCGATCGTCGAGTAGCCATGGGCCGTGAACGCCGTGACGGCCGTCTCATGGACGCCTTCGAGGAGGAGAATCCTGAGGGTGTCCTTCGGTTGGGATAGCCGGGCCTCGGCCAAGACACACTTCCCCCGCTGGTTCGCCGGCACCCTTACCGCAGCAGCGCCGGCCGTCAAGCACCCGATCAGATCGGGGGCAGACATCAGGACCGGCGCCAACACCAGAGATTGACGCCCGCCCCCGGCCACCGTACAAGGCGCGCGGGCCACGGCCTCCCAACGGGCCGCGACCCATCTGCAAGGATGGGAGACATCGCACGATGACCGACCTGCCGAAACCGGCCGTCCGCCCGGCCGATCCGAACTTCTCTTCCGGCCCCTGCGCGAAACGACCCGGCTGGACCCCGGCCGTTCTCGCCCAGGCGCTCTTGGGCCGGTCGCACCGATCGAAGCCCGGCAAGGCCAGGCTGGCCGAGGTGCTCGAGCGCAGCCGTGCGCTGCTTGGTCTTCCTGACGACTACCGGATCGGCATCGTCCCGGCATCAGACACGGGGGCTATCGAGATGGCGATGTGGACGCTGCTCGGCGCCCGCGGGGTCGACGTGCTTGCCTGGGAAAGCTTCGGCAAGACCTGGGTCGGCGACATCACCAAGCAGCTGAAGCTCGGCGACGTCCGGGTGTTCGAGGCCGGCTACGGCGCGCTGCCCGATCTTGCTCAGGTGGACCCGGCCCGCGACGTGGTGTTCACCTGGAACGGCACCACCTCCGGGGTGCGGGTGCCTGATGGCGACTGGATCGCGGCTGACCGCGCGGGCCTGACCCTCTGCGATGCCACCTCGGCAATCTTCGCCATGGCCCTGCCGTGGGACAAGCTCGACGCCACCACCTACTCCTGGCAGAAGGTGCTCGGCGGCGAGGCCCAGCACGGCATTCTGATCCTCTCGCCCCGCGCCGTTGAACGCCTGGAAAGCTACACCCCGCCCTGGCCGCTGCCGAAGCTGTTCCAGCTCGCCAAGGGCGGCAAGCTGATCGAGGGCATCTTCAAGGGAGAGACCATCAACACGCCGTCGATGCTGTGCGTGGAGGATGTGCTGGATGCGCTCGGCTGGGCGGAAAAGCTCGGTGGCCTGCCGGCCCTGATCGCCCGCGCCGATGCCAACCTGGCGACCGTTGCCGCCTGGGTCGAAGCAACCCCCTGGGCCGACTTCCTGGCCGAGCGGCCGGAGCCCCGGTCATCCACGTCGGTTTGCCTGAAGATCGTTGACCCCTGGTTCGCCGCCCTCGATGCTGCCGGACAGGCCGCCGCTGCCAAGCGCATCCCGGCGCTGCTGGAGGCGGAAGGCGTCGCTTATGACATCGCCGCCTATCGCGATGCGCCGCCGGGCCTGCGGATCTGGTGCGGCGCGACCGACGAGCAGGCCAGCGTGGCCGCCCTGTTGCCGTGGCTGGACTGGGCCTTCGCCGCCGTCCGCGCCGACGCCGCCGCCGCAGCCTGACCGGCGGAAGGGACGACGACATGCCCAAGGTGCTGATTTCCGATGCCATGAGCGGCGAGGCTGCCGATATGCTGCGCAGCCGCGGGGTCGAGGTCGACGTGATCACCGGGCTCTCGCCGGCCGACCTGAAAGCCACCATCGGCGGCTATGACGGCCTCGCCATCCGCTCGGCAACCAAAGTCACCGCCGAGATCCTCGAGGCGGCGACCTCGCTCAAAGTGATCGGCCGCGCCGGGATCGGCGTCGACAACGTTGACGTGAAGACGGCGACCAAGCGCGGCGTGGTGGTGATGAACACACCGTATGGGAATTCGATCACCACCGCCGAGCACGCCATCGCGATGATGCTGGCCCTGGCCCGGCAGATCCCCGCCGCCAATGCCTCGACCCACGCCGGAAAGTGGGAGAAATCCCGGTTCATGGGGGTCGAGCTGTTCGGCAAGACGCTCGGGATCATCGGCTGCGGTAACATCGGCGGGATTGTTGCCGACCGCGCCCGTGGCCTGAAGATGCGGGTGATCGCCTACGACCCCTACCTGTCGGCGGAGCGGGCCGAGGACCTGGGGGTTGAGAAGGTCGACCTGGACACCCTGCTCGCCCGCTCCGATTTCCTCAGCCTGCATGCGCCCGCCACCGATCAGACCCAGGGCATCATCAATGCGACGACGATCGCAAAAATGAAGCCGGGAGTCCGGATCATCAACTGCGCCCGCGGTCCGCTCGTCGTCGAGGCCGACCTGAAGGCAGCGCTGGAGAGCGGTCACGTGGCCGGTGCAGCGCTCGACGTCTTCACCGAGGAGCCGGCGAAATCCAATCCGCTGTTCGGCATGGAACAGGTCGTGGCCACGCCGCATCTCGGGGCCTCCACCAGCGAGGCTCAGGAGAAGGTGGCGGTCCAGGTGGCCGAGCAGATCGCCGACTTTCTGGTCGACGGTACGATCGTCAATGCCCTCAACATGCCGTCGGTGAGCGCCGACGAGATGCCGAGGCTCCGTCCGTACATGACGCTCGCCAGCAACCTCGGCGGATTCGCCGGGCAGATCACTGGCTCGGCCCTCCGCCAAGTGGTGATCGAATACCATGGCCAGGCCGCGCAGCTGAACTGCCGGCCGCTGACCGCGCTGGTCCTGGAGGGGTTACTCTCGCCGTTGCTGGCCACGGTGAACATGGTCAACGCGCCGTCCATCGCCCGCGAACGGGAAATCGATGTGCGCGAGACCCGCTCGGAGCGGGCCGGCGCCCATCACACGCTGATCCGGGTGGTGGTCACCACCGAGCAGCGCACCCGGTCGGTCGCCGGCACCCTGTTCAACGGCGATCAGCCGCGGATCGTCGAGGTCGAGGGCATTACCATGGATGCCCGGCTCGCGCCCGAGATGCTGTTCGTCGCGAATGATGACCGGCCGGGGTTCATCGGCCGCCTCGGGACCCTGCTCGGTGACGCCGGTATCAACATCGCCTCCTTCCACCTCGGCCGGGACCACGCCGGCGGCAACGCGATCGCGCTGATCGAAATCGACGAGCCGCCCTCGGACCCGCTGCTGGACCGGGTCCATGACCTGCCGCACGTGATCCGCGCCCATCATCTGACGTTCTGAGGCCGGCAGTTGCTCACGCCCGCCCCGCCGGTCCGAGTCCGGTTCCGCCCATGACCAGATCGGCCAGAGCGCCCAGGTCGCCCAGCGGCAGGACCGGGGTGCCGAGCCGCAGCAGCCGCGGCTCGCCCGGCGCGTCGGTGGCAATCGCGAGGATCGCGGGATCGCCCGCCGCCAGCGGCTCGGCAGCCACAGCCGGGCGCCACACTTCAAGCGCGGGACAGATCAAGCCCCGGTACCCTTCGATCAACACCAGGTCCACAGGGGCGAGGACTGCGAACGCCTCCTCGGGAGTTGGCAGCGCATCGCCGTTCGCTCGAACCAGGACCCAGCGGTTCGGCGCGGCGAGCCCGACCACCACGGCGCCGGCCCGCCGGTGGCGGGCGCTGTCTTTGCCGGGCTGGTCCAGTTCCGGGGACCGGCAGCAGTGCTGGAGGGTCGACACCCGCAGGCCGCGGGCGGTCAGCCACGGCAGCAGCCGTTCCATCAGGGTCGTCTTGCCGCTGCCCGGCCGGCCGACGATCGCGAACCTCCTCACGGGAGCGATCGCGCCCCGGCGCGCCGGTGCCGGTCGGCATCAGATGCGATAGAGGTCTTCCCGGGTCGGCGGCATTCCCGAGGCATGGCGGCTGCCGCGCTTGGTGGCGATGGTCTGAAAGATTTGCAGGCGCCCGTCGGCAAAGGCAGCACTCACCCCCGCCAGATAGGCAATCCACATCCGATAGCGCTCGGCGCCGACCAGGTCGACTGCCGTCTCGCGATTGGCAAGGAGCCGTTCGCACCACAGCCGCGTGGTCCGCGCGTAATGCTCGCGCCAGCCCTCGACATCGTGGGTCTCGAAGCCGTGCACTTCCATGGCGTCGAGAGTGTGGCCGATGTGGTCGAGCTCCGAGCCCGGGAAAATGTACTTGAGGATCAGCCGGTTGCCTTCGCCGATCTCGCGGAACTCGCGTTCGCTGCGGCACGCGACGCGGGTAATGCCGTGGTTGAGAAGGATGCCGCGATCGCGCAGCAGATCGTGGAGTTTCGAGAAGTATTTCGGATAGTTGGCGACCCGGACGTGCTCATACATGCCGATACTGGCAATCTTGTCCCAAGTGCCGTCAACACTCGCGTAGTCGGCGCATTCGACGGTACAGCGGTTGGACAGGCCGTCGGCAGCGATTTTCTCACGGGCATAGGTGTACTGGGCTTCGGACAAGGTGACGCCGTGGGCGATGACGTCGTAGTGCCGGGCGGCATGGCGGATCAGCGCGCCCCAGCCGCAGCCGATGTCGAGCAGGCGATCGCCGGGCTCGAGCCGCAGTTTGCGGCAGATCATCTCAATCTTGTCCTGCTGAGCCTGGTCGAGCGAATTTGACCAGTCTGTAAAATACGCGCACGAATAGACGAGCGCTTCATCCAGGAAGATCTCATAAAATTCGTTGCCCACATCATAGTGGAACTGGATGAAGTCCCGGTCCTTCGGGGCGCTCGCGCCGTTCTCCCCGGGATCGGCGGTCTCGGCTTCCGACCCGCCGTAGGTGTGGTGGATGACCGGCGGGTCGGCGGGGGCGATGATCAGCGGCCACGCTCGCCGCAGCCGGCTCAGGGGGCGGAGGTTGCGCGCGGCCACGTGTAAACCGCCTCTGCTCAATGCGCCGACGAAGTCGATCAGATCGCCACCACACACGTCAATCCGCCCGGCGACGTACTCGCGGAGCACCGTCTCAAGGGTGGGGCGGCGGGCGATTGCGGCGAGCGGGCCGGGGCCGGAAACGGAAACCACCCACCCGTTATTCGCCCCGTGTTGTCTGGAACTGTCCCCCACAGGAAGCGATGAGCCGTCCCAAAGGCGGATGCTGAGGTTGGAATCGAAGGCTCCGGCCAACTGGCCGATCAGCCAGCGGGCAGCATTCAGCCGCTTCTCATTCGAATCGCTCATCCTTCACTGGTAGCCTCATGCGCCAATCCAAACATCGTCACAGACTAAATTCTGTGCGACGACGACGAAGAAGGCAACCCGCCAGCGGCGCCGAACGCGGGCGTTTGCGGCGGGTCCGGGGGAGCCTGCCGACGGTCGGATGGGCCGGTGCCGACGCCGCGGCGGTGGCGGACCGGAAAGCCGGCAACGGAAACGACGGCCCGGACACGTCTCAACGGCAAGACTATTCGACGGTGACGAAGTTGGGCGCGGGCAGCGCGTCATCGGCAAGGGCGCCATCCCGCAGCCGGTCGATGCGCTCCAGCCAGCCGGTCAGATCGAAATGGGGCGGCCGCAGGCCGAACAGGTCGACCCGGAGCCGGTGGAGCAGCGTCGCAGCCTGATCCAGCCGCTCCGCGCGGTCCGGCCAGAAAATCCCGCCGGTACCGGCATCCGCCGTCACAGTGGACAGGATCAACACCAGCGCCGCGTCGTAAGCGTGAAGCGCCGGGCCTGAGATCGGCGCATCCACGGGCCAAGCCACACCCAGTCGGGGCGCGCCGGTCTGCGCCGCCCAGATATCGCGAAGCACGGTCCAGTCAGTATCGGCATCGGTGTAGCGGGCAAGGGCATGACGGAGCCGGGCGCGCATGAAGAGGAACGGCACCTCGACGATCCGGTCGGCGGCCGCAGCGTCGATCGCCTCGGTCAGGGCTGCTTCGGCGCGGGCCTGGTTCGTGGCCTGCTGCGTCCGGTCCGGCTGGCGGCGCAGAGGCTGGCCGGCCGGGTCCAGGGGCCGCTCTACCGCCAGCCGCGCATCCACATAGAGTTGCAGCGACCGCTCCCACTGTTCCCGGCCAAACCCGGCGTAGCGCAGAACCCGCCGGACCGGGCGGTCGGTGACCGGTTTCAGCTGCAGGGCATTCCAGTCGATCCGCCACCCGGTGTAGTGGCTGTGGCAGGCCGGACGGCGATCACCGATGGTCATCCACGCTTCGTCGTCGCGGCGGTCCCGGTCCGGATCGACGACAACGATGCTCGACATCTGGCCGTAGACCTTGCGGGCGACCCGGCCGAACGCCCGGTCATCGGCGAGGCCCTCGAACTGGCGGCCGGTCTGGCGCAACCACAGCCGCAACATCCCGTCGTCGCTGGCGGCGAGCTGGTCGATCGCCCAGTCCACGTCGAACGCCCGGTGCGGCCGGCCGGTCTCCAGCTTCTCCTTGAGGGCCAGAAACCGCGCCCGGGTCTCCAGGTACTTGCCGAAGGTGGGGGTGAAATGGGCATCATCCGCATCGAAATGGCGCTCGAACAGGTCGAGGTCGAGAAAATGGTTGGTCTGGGCCAGCGGCTCGGCGAGGGAGCGGCTGACCCGGACCCGGTCAGCGCTGAACTCGATCCGCACCGCTTTGCCGGTCCGGGCCTCAGAGCAGAAGATTGTCCAGGCGGCAAAGTGGTCGCTCGCGCGGACGACCTCCACGGCCTCGTCCAGGGAGCCGGCCTCGCGGAGAATCCGCTGCTGAACGAACGGTGCGATGTCGCTGCCGGTGGTGCTGTACGCGGTGGTCGACATCTGATGGAGGGAAACGGCGATGCCCGCATCGTTCAGCCCGCTGATCCCGCCCGGATAGATCAGCCCGGCGGTGCCGAAGGCCACGTAGCGGTGCCAGGCAGCGTTGGCCGGCGTCTCGTCGATCAGCGCGATCACCGGCGCGGTCCGCCACGCGTACAGGTCGGCATCAAGGTTGCGAGCGTGGAGGTGGCGGCGGTCGCGGCACAGCGTCGCTGGCAGGCTGAAGCCGGTGCAGGCGAACGTGACCCGGTTGGCATCGCTGGCCACCCGGCTAAACGCCCGGACCATCTCCCGCCCCTCATCGCCATCGCTGGCCGCCCGCTCCAGATAGCCGAAATCCTCGACGTTATCCAGGTAAGGGCCGATCATCGGCAGCAGCCCGGCGATCGTTGCCGCCTTGACAAATCCCGAGAGCTGCAGCAGCCGGGTCAGACCGCAGGCCAGATTGTCGACCTCGATGGCAACGAGGGCGTCGAGGACGGCGCGACGGTCGAAGCGCGGATGGTCCACCCCCGCGGAATAGCCATCGGCCAGGGCTCCGGCCGCGGTGCGGAACTCGTTGCTGACGCTTTCCAGCAGCCGGTCGCTGTAGCAGCGGTAAACCGCCTCGGCGATGCGGGTCAGACGGTCATTGCCTGGCGTGTGGACCGACCGGGCGATCGTCGCGACGATCTCGGGAAACGCCCCCGTCTCGATTTCCGGAGCGAGCAGCCGACCGTGATCCCAGGCGATGTCCGCGAAGCGGCCGCGCTGGCGCAGCACGAACAGCCGCTGGCCGCCGAGGCGAAGGCGGTGGAGGCTTGACCCGGCGCGCCCCTCACCCGGCGGCAGAACCTCGGCCGGCCGGTCAAGCCCTTCAATCACCAGTCCCATGACCGGTCCCCCTTTTCCTGCAGGACGAAGGCGTCAGGCGGCGCGCCGCCGGCGGTCAGCGGCGGACGTCGATCACGGTCCGGCCGCGCACCTGGCCTTTGAGGATCTGGCGGCCGAAGTCGGGAACCTGGGAGAGCGGCACCACCGTCGACATCTCCGCCAGCTTGTCCTTGGGCAGCTGCCGGGCGAGTCGCTCCCAGGCGATGAGCCGGCGCGGTTTCGGACAGGTGGCCGAGTCGATGCCGAGAAGATTGATGCCGCGGATCAGGAAGGGGATCACTGACGTCGTGAACTCGATCCCGCCGGCGTTGCCCACCGAGGCGCAGCTTCCCCAGTAGGCGAGGCTGGCCAGGCTGTTGCCGAGGATTTTGCCACCGACATTATCGATGATGCCCGACCAGCGCTCGCGACCGAGCGGACCTTTCGGCGGCGTCTCCAGATCTTCGCGGCTGACGATGCTGGTAGCGCCGAGCCCGGTCAGGTAATCGGCTTCGCCGCTGCGGCCGGTGCCCGCCGCGATCCGGTAGCCGAGTGCGGCGAGCAGGGCAATGGCGATGCTGCCGACCCCGCCGGTGGCGCCGGTGACCAGCACATCCCCGGGGTTCTCCGGCTTGAGACTGTGCGCCTCCAGGGCCATAACCGCCAGCATCGCAGTGAACCCGGCGGTGCCGATCGCCATCGCCTGTTCAAGGTCCAGACCCACGGGCAGGGGCACCAGCCAGTCGGCCTTGACCCGCGCCTTCTCGGCGTAACCGCCCCAGTGGACCTCGCCGACCCGCCAGCCGGTGAGGATCACCGGATCGCCCGGCTTGTAGTCGGGATCCTCGGACGCCTCGACGACCCCGGCGAAATCGATGCCGGGCACGTGCGGATAGTTGCGGACCAGCTTGCCGATCCCGCCCAGGATCATCCCGTCCTTGTAATTGAGGTCCGAGTAGTGCACGGACACCACCACATCGCCCGCGGGCAGTTCGCTGGTTTTCAGGGTGCGTAGCGCAGCGGTCACCCCGGCCTCCGCTTCGTTCAAAACCAGCGCTCTGAATCCCTCGGTCATGGCGTCCTCCTCCGGGTGATGTTGTTGCCCTGCACGGCCTGCGCACAGTTTGAGCAGTTGCGGCACCCCGGTCAACGCCACGCCTGCTCCGGCGCCATCCGGACTTGACTCCGGCCGGTGACTGCCGGAACGTGCCGGCAATACCAGCCGCGAACCCTCGGGGAGACAGAAGAACGCCGATGCTGGAAGCGGCGCCCGCCCTGGAAGTGATCGATATCCACAAGCGCTTCGACAGCATCGAGGTGCTCCGCGGCATTTCGCTCACCGCCCGGGACGGCGACGTGATCTCGATCATCGGCGCCAGCGGTTCGGGCAAGAGCACCTTCCTGCGCTGCATCAATCTCCTGGAAGCGCCGAACCGGGGCCGGATCGCCGTCGGCGGCGAGGAAATCCGCCTGAAGGAAAAGCGCGGCCGCGGCTTGGTTGCGCGCGATGCCCGGCAGATCGCCCGGCTGCGTGCGCGCATCGGTTTCGTGTTCCAGAGCTTCAATCTCTGGTCACACATGAGCGTCCTCGACAATGTCATCGAGGCACCGGTTCACGTGCTCGGCGTCCGCCGCCGGACGGCGGTCGAACGGGCCGAGGCGCTGCTTGCCAAGGTGGGCATTTACGAGCGCCGTCATGCCTACCCGGCGCAGCTCTCCGGCGGTCAGCAGCAGCGGGCGGCGATCGCCCGGGCCCTGGCCATGGAGCCGCGGGTGTTGCTGTTCGACGAGCCCACCTCGGCGCTCGATCCGGAGCTGGTCAACGAGGTCCTGCAGGTGATGCGGACCCTCGCCGAGGAGGGCCGCACCATGCTGGTCGTCACCCACGAGATGCGCTTCGCCCGCGAGGCCTCAAGCCGGGTGGTCTTTCTCCACCAGGGTCAGATCGAGGAGGACGGCCCACCCGGCGAGGTTTTCACCGCCCCGCGCAGCGAGCGGGCGCGCCAGTTCCTGTCCAGTCACCTCTAGTGGTTCGATGCTGACGGATGAGTTCCATCCGTCAGATGAATCGAACCACCAGATTAACAGTTGAGTGGATCGACCGATGATCCGCTTGGGAACCAAGCGAATGATCCGATCCACGAGGTGCAAAGGCCGCCGTCGCCGGCACCCCAAGACGGCTTGTTGATCACCATCGGGAAGGGATCACTCTGATGACCGTTCGTGCTCTGCTCCTCGCCCTGACCGTGAGCCTCGTGCTCACCGCCGGTGGGGCTCTCGCCACCGAAAAGATCCGTATCGGCACCGAAGGCGCCTATCCGCCGTTCAACCAGATCGACGCCGACGGCAACCTGATCGGCTTCGACATCGATCTGGCCCGGGTCCTGTGTGACAAAATGGCGGTGGACTGCGAATTCGTCACCCAGGACTGGGATGGCATCATCCCCGGTCTGCTCGCCCGCAAGTACGATGTCATCATCGCCTCGATGTCGATCACCGAAGAGCGCAAGCAGGCTGTCGACTTCACCGATCCCTACTACTCGAACAAGCTGCAGTACGTCGCCGCGAAGGACAGCGATTTCGACCCGGCACAGATCGAGGGCAAGACGATTGGCGCCCAGCGAGCGACCATCAGTGCCCAATACCTGGAGGATAACCTCGCCGATAAGGTCTCGATCAAGCTCTACGACACTCAGGAGAACGCCTACCTGGACCTGGCAACGGGCCGATCGGACGCGGTGCTGGCCGACAAGCTCGTCACTTACGAATGGCTGAAGAGCGCGACCGCCGAGGGCTTCGATTTTGTCGGCGAGCCCATTGATATCGACGATAAGATCGGCATCGCCGTGCGCAAGGGTGAGACGGAGCTGCGCGAGATGTTCAACAAGGCGATCGCCGAAAGCCGCGCCGACGGCAGCTATCAGGCGGTCAACGAGAAGTATTTCCCGTTCGACATCTACTGATCCGCCAACTCGTGGACCGCCGGTGGCCAGGCGGTTGCGGACAGGCCGCCTTGTTCGTGGCTGCGCCGATCCGGCCGCCCGGGTCGGCCGCCCGGGTCGGCCCACGCGAGCGGGCGCTCTGACCGGTGACCCTCGACCTTCAAGGCTTCGGCGATAACCTGCTGCTCGGCGCCGGCGTCACTGTTCTGCTCGCGCTCGCCTCTTGCGCAGTCGGACTGGTGCTTGGCCTGATCGGTGCCACGGCCAAGCTCTCGCCGTTCTGGCTGGCGCGGGGGATCGCCGAAGCCTACACCACGGTGATCCGCGGCCTGCCCGAACTGCTCGTGGTGCTGATCATCTATTTCGGGTCCTCGGGCCTGCTGACCGCGATGGCCGGCTGGTTCGGCCATGACGGTTTCGTCGAGCTTGGGCCGTTTGCCGCCGGAACCGTGGCCCTCGGCCTGACCTTCGGCGCCTACGCAACGGAGGTATTCCGCGGCGCGATGCTGGCGATCCCGCGCGGCCAGATCGAAGCGGCGACGGCGCTGGGCATGTCCGGCTGGCTCGCCTTCCGCCGGATCCTCTTGCCCCAGGTCTGGCGGGTCGCCCTGCCAGGGCTCGGCAATCTCTTCCTGGTCCTGCTCAAAGATACCTCGCTGGTCTCGGTCATCGGCCTGGAGGAGCTGATGCGCCAGTCCCAGATCGCGGTCGGCTTCACTCGCGAGCCGTTCACATTCTATGTCGCTGCGGCGGTGCTGTACCTGGTGATGACCGCAGTCGCCATGGTCGGCGTGCAATGGGCTGAGCGGCGGTCGCGCCGCGGCGAGGCGGCGGCACGGGGCTGAGGACGGCGGCGATGAACCTGGACGTGATCATCGACAATCTGCCGAAGCTGCTCGAAGGGGCGCTGCTGACGGTCGAGCTCATCGTCATTTCGGTGGCCGTCGGCGCGCTTCTCGCGCTACCGCTCGGCCTTGCCCGGGTCTCAGAGCAGCCCTGGGTTCGTACGCCGGCGTGGGCCTACGTGTTCTTCTTCCGTGGCACCCCGCTGCTCGTGCAGTTGTTCCTCGTCTACTACGGCCTTGGTCAGTTCGAGGCGGTGCGGGAAAGCGTGCTCTGGCCGGTGCTGCGTGAGCCCTACTGGTGCGCGATCATCGCGCTCACCCTGAACACCGCCGGCTACGTTGCCGAGATCTGGCGGGGGGCGATCCTGGCGGTGCCAACCGGCGAGATCGAGGCCGCCCGGGCGTGCGGGATGAGCCGGGCGCTCGCTTATCGCCGGGTGATCCTGCCGCGGGCATTCCGGATCGCCCTGCCGGCCTATGGGAACGAGATCATCCTGTTGTTGAAGGGCTCGGCGCTGGCCAGCACCATCACCCTGCTCGAACTGACCGGGATGGCTCGGACGATCATCGCCCGGACATACATGCCGGTGGAAATCTTCGTGGCCGCCGGGGTGATCTACCTGCTGCTGACATTCCTGTTCACCCGCGCCTTCCGCCGCCTGGAGCAGCGCGCCAACCGCTACCTGGTGCAGGCGCGGTAAACATCTGTTGGGTCGAGCACGCCCGCTCTCACGCCTCCGCCGTCGTCGCCAGCGGTTCGACGGCGGGGTCTGGCCCGGCACCATGCGTCGAGGCGGAATGCCCACGTCGGAGGCTCCCCGCCCTGCGGCGATGCTGTAGAGTGACATGCTTGTGTCAGTGCGGAGCCCGCGATGAGTTCCTATTTCCCCGTCGTCATTCACCACAACCCCCGGTGCGGCACGTCCCGCAACGTCGTCAGCATCGTTCGCGCCGCCGGCTATGAGCCGGAAATCATCGAGTACCTCAAGACGGGCTGGACGCGGGGGCAGTTGCTGGCGCTGTTCGCTGCTGCCGGCCTGACCCCGCGTGCGGCTGTCCGGGAGAAGGGCACGCCGGCGGCGGAACTCGGCCTGCTCGCCCCGGACGCCACCGATGCTGCGATCCTCGATGCCATGGTCGCAGAGCCGGTCCTGGTCAACCGGCCGCTGGTGGCGAGCCCGAAGGGCGTGAGGATGTGCCGGCCGTCCGAGACGGTCCTTGACCTGCTCGACCGCCTGCCCGCGGGACCGCTCGCAAAGGAGGACGGCGGGCTGATCATCGACGCCGAGGGACGCCGGGTCACACCCTGACCTGCGGGCCTCCGCCAGCAGCCCGGCGCCAGAGGGGGGCCGGAGGCGCCGGGCTGCTGGCGGATCACATCCCCGGACCCAGCGCCCGGTCGAGATTGAACGCCGCGCTGATCAGCGAGAGGTGGGTGAATGCCTGCGGGAAATTGCCGAGCGCCTCGCCGCGCGGCCCGGTCTCCTCGGCAAACAGCCCCAGGTGATTGGCAAAGCCCTGCATCCGCTCGAAGATCAGCCGGGCTTCATCCAGTCGCGGCGGCTCATGGCGGCCCGCCCGGGTCAGCGCTTCGACGAGCCAGAAGGTGCAGATATTAAACGTTCCTTCATGGCCGGCAATGCCATCGGGAATCTCGGCAACGTTATAGCGATAGACGAGATTGTTGGCGGTCAGCCCGCCTTTCTCGGGTGGCAGCAGGGTGGCATCAAGCGTCTTGATCATCCGCGGATCGGTCGGTGACATGAAGAACGTCAGCGGCATCATCAGATTTGCTGCGTCAAGGGAGGTACTGCCGTAATACTGCACGAATGCTTGGCGAGAGTCGTTCCAACCTTTGGCCATGATTTCTTCGTAAATGGCGTCGCGGACCCGCAACCATTTTTCCCGCGGTGCCGGGAACGATCGTTTGTCAGCGAGGCGGATTGCCCGGTCGAGGGCGACCCAGCACATCAGCTTGGAGAAAACAAACTGCTGGCGGCCGCTGCGCACCTCCCAGATGCCTTCATCCGGCCGCTGCCAGTGCTCGCAGACCCAGTCTGTCAAATCCCGCAAAGACGTCCAGAAATCATAGGAGATCGGGGTTCCATACTTATTGTACAGGTACGCCGCATCCAGCAGCTCACCATAGATATCGAGTTGCAGCTGATTGAAGGCGGCATTGCCGATGCGAACTGGCCTGGAACCCATATACCCATCCAGATGATCCAAGATCGACTCGGTCAGTTCCTTTCGCCCGTCGATCCCGAACATGATCTGCAAAGAGCCGTCGACGGCGGGCTTCTTGCAGAGGGAGATGACGAAATCCATGAAGCTCTCGGCCTCCGCGCGAAAGCCGAGGCGGAGAAACGCATAGACGGTGAACGCCGCATCCCGAATCCAGGCGTAGCGGTAGTCCCAGTTGCGCGGGCCGCCGACACTTTCCGGCAGGCTGCAGGTCGGCGCGGCGACAATCGCCCCGGTGGGCTCGAAGGTCATCAGCTTGAGAACCAGGGCCGAGCGGTGAACCAATTCGCGCCAGCGGCCTGAATACGCACACTGCCCGATCCACTTGCGCCAGTAGTCAACGGTCTTGCGGAACAGGTCTTCGGCTTCCCCGGCCGACATCGCCAGGCTGTAGGGCGCCCCCGCTGATAAATGCCGGAGAACGAACACCGCGGTTTCCCCTTCCGGCAAAGTGAAGTTGGCAACGACGGCGCCGTTCCGGGCCTCCAGGGTGGTCGTGGACGCCAGCCCGAGGGTCAGCGAGGGCGATTCGAACGTCGCCCCTTCGTTGGCGACGCTGAGACGGTGGCCGTCGAGCGCATAGTTGAACGCCGGCTGACAGACCATCTCGAACGACAGGCTGCCGCGGACCGCGGTGACCCGGCGGATCAGCTGGAGGTGGTGAGCACCGCCGGAGACGGCGCGACCTGCCGGCATGAAATCGATGAGCTCGGCCGCCCCGTGAGCTGCCAGGAAACGGGTCACCAGGACGTTGGTCTCCGGCCAGTAGAACTGTTTGCAGGTGATGTCGTCGTCCACCGGCGCGATTGAGAAGCGGCCGCCTTTCTCGTCGTCGAGGATGGCCGCGAAGACGCTCGGGCTGTCGAAATGAGGGACGCACAGCCAGTCGATCGAACCGTCCGATCCGATCAGCGCCACCGTGTGCATATCGCCGATCAGTCCGTAGCTCTCGATCGGTTTGTAGGGCATGGCGGGCTCCGAGGGCTTGTGGGTTGGCAATGGGACCGGTTGTGCTACTGTTGTGACGGCGCGGCCGCCGGCGGCACCTCTACGATGATCCCGCACTGGAGGCCGTTACCTTAATGGCCACGTGCGCTGCGAAGGTTCACAGTCGAGTGTGTTGGTGCGGGCAAATCCACCCCCGGGGCAGCCGGTGCGGCGACAGGACCCTCGCAGGGACCGCCAGGACGCACCCGCCGGGAGAGCTGACCCCATGGATGCTGCCGCGCCTGCTGATTTGACCGGCCGGAGCGTTGCCGTGCCGGAAACCCGTCTGCTCGACGTCCTTGCGGCGATGTTCGAGCAGCGGGGTGCAACGGTCATCCGCTGTCCGCTGGTGGCGATCCTCGATGCCCCCGATCCGGCACCGGTCAACGCTTGGCTCGACCGGTTCATCGCCGGAGGCTGCGATGATCTGGTGCTGCTGACCGGCGAGGGGCTGCGCCGGCTGATCGCCGCCGCCGGGCGTAGGGATGCCCGCGAGCCGTTCCTCGCCGCTCTCGCACGCGTGCGAACCTTGACCCGCGGGCCGAAGCCGGTCCGGGCACTCCGCGAGGTGGGTCTGGAGCCGACCCTGACTGCCGCCGAGCCGACCACCGCCGGCGTGATCGCGACGCTCGCCGGGCTCGACCTGCCGGGCCGGACCATCGGCATCCAGCTCTATGGTGAAGAGCCCAACCGGCCGCTGATCGCGGCGATCGAAGCCGCTGGTGCCGTCGCCGATCCGGTCGCCCCCTATGTGTACGCGTCGAAGGCCGACGACGCCCGGGTCGTGGAACTGATCCACGGGATCGCCGCCGGCGAGGTGGATGTCATTGCCTTCACCAGCGCCTCGCAGGTGGATCGGCTGTGGGCGGTCGCGGAACGAAGCGGCCTCGGCGGCCGGCTCCGCGACGCCCTGCCCGGGGTGATGGTGGCGAGCGTCGGACCGGTGACCGCCGACACCGCCCGTCGCTACGGCATGACCACGGCGGTGATGCCCGAGCGAACCTATTTCATGAAGCCCCTGGTCAACGAAATCGCCGCGGCGCTCCGCCCGCGCCGTTGAGACGTCAGCCGTCGGTCGGGGCCACCCGCAGTTTGCCGGCTTCGCCCCTCCGCCATCGCGTGATCAGCGAAGCGGCGTTGACGGCTGCCACCATGGCTCACCAACACCCTGGCCAACACCCGCAAACAGCGGTAAACCGGTCGGGCGCCACGAACCTTTACCGGCGCGATTTCTCCGTCTCGTTCTGGCAAAGTCCCCCCGGCGTGCGAACAGGAGCGTGCAGGCAGGCATGTGGCTTCGGGTTTTCAAGGACAATGCGAAGGCCTGCATTCCTGGCAAGCCGATGGCCCGCCGGTTGTGGCGCACCCTGGTCCCCTACCGCTCGATGCCCGGTAATGACGACCTGGCGTTCGACCAGGGGGTGCAGTTGATCGCCTTCATCCACGAACACGACATCTCCCTTGGTACCGTCATCGAGGTGGGCACCGGCTGGATCCCGACAATCCCGCATATTCTCAAGGCCTGCGGCGCCGGGCGGATCATCCTCACCGACATCGACCGGCTGTCCGATGAACAGACCTTCGCCCATGCCCGTGCGCTGGTCGAAAGCGACCTGCCCCGGATCGCCAGGGCATCGGGCATCGACGAAGCAACCTTGCACGCCAACCTGAACCGGTCCGGGGTGGAGGATTACCGCTCGCCACCGGTGCTCGACGACCTGGCCGCCGGCTCGGTCGACCTCATCTACTCGCGCACCGTGCTGGAGCACATCCGTCCACCGGTTCTGGAGCGGCTGCTGGGCGACTGGCGCCGGCTGCTCCGGCCGCGCGGATTCTGCGTCCATTTCATCGACAACAGCGACCACTTCGAGCACGACGACGACCGGCTGTCCCGGCTGAACTTCCTGACCCTTTCCGACTTCGCGTGGCGCATCGCCGCGTTCAACGGCCAGAACTACCAGAACCGCCTGCGCCATTCCGACTATGTCCGGCTCTTCCGCGATGCCGGCTTCGAACTGCTGCATGTGGAGGCGGAGCTCGACGAGCGGGCCCTGGCCGACCTGGATCGCCTCGCGATCCAGGAGCGGTTCCGCCGCTACGACCGCGAGGACCTGGCGACCGTTACCACGACGATCGTCGCCCGCAACCCGGCCGCCTAACCCTGTATCGCCGCCGCTAGCGGATCGGATCCTTCGCCCGGTTCCCGAGCGAAGGATCGGTCGATCTGCTCAGCTATTGTTGCTGTGATTCGATTCAGCTGACGGATGGGACTCATCCGTCAGCATCGAACCACTAGAGCAGATCCCGATCTG
>CAYVUM010000013.1:0-47122 GCA_964454795.1 uncultured Rhodospirillaceae bacterium | reverse complement strand
TCACGCCTCCCAATAGCATCGCGGAGCGATCCTATTGGGAGGCGACCCGCTCTAGTGGTTCGATGCTGACGGATGAGTCCCATCCGTCAGATGAATCGAACCACAGGATCAGTCGTTTAGTGGATCGACCGATCATCCGCTTGGGAACCAAGCGAATGATCCGATCCACGAGGTCCCGCCCGGTCACGGGTGGGCTGAGAGCGGTCCGAGAGCGCGCGGGAACCAAGGCAGCATGGTCGAGCAGCGGACACCGGCAGAGGACGACGACGCCACTGTGGCGATGACCGCGGCGGACGGCGAACTCCGGGTGGGAGACGTTCTCAAAAATCGGTTTGAGCTGGTCGAGATCCTCGGCCGCGGCGGCATGGGCCAGGTTTTCAAGGCGATCGACCGGATCCGCATCGAAGCTGACGATCCTGACCATTTCGTCGCCATCAAGGTGCTGGGCGAGGCCTTCCGGGTCCATCCCAACGCCGGCGTGGCGTTCGAGCGTGAAGCCAAAAAGGCGATGCTGCTCACCCATGAGAACATCTGCCGGGTACGCGATTTCGACCGCGACGGCAACACCCGCTATATGACCATGGAATATCTCTCGGGCCGGTCGCTGGAGAGCATCGTTACGGCCGAGGGCTTTGCCGGCCTCTCCCCGGACAAGGCCATCGCCTTGCTGGCGCCGGTCTGCGATGCCCTCGACTATGCCCACCAGCGCCGGCCGCCGATCGTCCACTACGATCTCAAGCCCGGGAACATCTTTTGCACCGACAAGGGAACGGTGAAGCTGATCGATTTCGGCATCGCCCGGGCTGTCAAGGGCGGCGAGGCCGAGCAGACGATGATTACCGAAGCGGTGGTCCCGGCGCTGAGCCCGCGCTACGCCAGCCCCGAGATGCTGGAAGGCATCGATCCCGATCCCCGGGACGACATCTATGCCCTCGGCTGTGTGGCCCACATTCTGTTCACCGGTCGCCATCCCTTCGGCATCCCGGCAACGGTGGCCCGCGATCAGGGGATGCAGCCCCGCCACCCCGACGGCCTTGACACCCGCGCCTGGGCGGCGATCTGCCGCGCCCTGGCGTTCGAGCGCAGCAAACGAACCCCGTCGGCTGGGGAATTCCTGGCCGAGCTGCGGGGCGGCCGCCGCGCCCGCGGCCGGGCCGGGGCGATCGCCGCTGGTCTCGTCGGCCTCGCCATCGCCGCCGCCGGCGGCTACCTTGCCGGCCAGCACCTCGGCTGGTTCAACACACCGCCCGTTGCCGGCGCCGACCAGGTCAGCACCGTGCAGGGCGGGGTCGTCGAGGTGGCGGCGCTGCGCAATGACGTGGATACCGACGGCGACCGACTGAGGATTACCGAAATTGTCGTCCCGCCGCGGTCCGGAACGGCGCAGATTGGCGATAACGGTCTGATCCGCTACCGCCCTCAGGCCAGCTTCGTCGGCGAGGACCGGTTTCTCTACACCGTCGAAGACGGCCGCGGCGGGCGGGCCTCCGCGGAGGTGAGCATCACCGTCTATCCGCCCCGGGTCGATCCCGTTTTTTCCGACCGGCCGCTTCCCCGGGCCGCCGACGACCGTATCGAGACCACCGCCGGCCGGGCTCGGGACGTGGAGCCGCAGATCGACGACAGTCATCCGGGTCACGAGTCGATCGCCCTCGACCGCATCGTCGCCCCTCCCCGTCACGGCCGGGCAACGATCCTTGGTCCGCGGACGATCCGCTACATCCCCGATCCCGGCTATGTGGGCGCCGATGCGTTCACCTACGGCATCGTTGATCCGGCCGGCCAGCGGGGCTCGGCACGGATCATCGTCACCGTCCGGCCGGCGGCGCCGGACCGGCCAGGGCCTCTGGCCGGCAACGACACCGCGATCACCGCGATCGACACGGACGTTGTCATTGACGTCCTCGCCAATGACCGTGACCCGGACGGCGGCCGCCTCGCGGTTGTCCGGGTCGGCCGGCCACAGCACGGGGCCGTCTCGATCAATCCGGACAATACCGTCGTCTACACCCCGGCCGCCGGCTTCGAGGGCACCGATGCGTTCCGCTACACCGCCCGCTCCGAGGCGGGAACCGAGGCCGAGGCGCAGGTGTCGGTGGATGTGGCGACGGCCAACCGGCCGCCAGAGGCCGGAGACCTCAGCGCCACGACCCCACAGGACCAGCCGGTCACCCTGGACCCGCTCGCCGCTGGCGTCGACCCCGACGGCGATCCGATCGTCGTGACCGACGTTGGTGAGCCGGCCTCGGGCACCGCGGTGATCGTCGAGGACGGGCGCCGGATCACCTATTCAGCCAATCCCGGCTTTGTCGGCGGCGACAGCTTTGCGTTCACGATCAGCGACGATCGCGGCAGCACCTCGACAGCCCGGGCCCGGATCACCGTCACGCCGCCCGGCCCCGACGGCGCCGCGATCGATCGCGCGCTGGCCGATCTGCCCTGCGCGCTGCTCAAGCCGGAAATCGCGGACGGTGTGGTCACGGTGCGCGGCCTGGTCGGCGGGAAACCGCCGGTTGGCGAATGGTCGGGACGTCTGACCGGGATCGCCGGGGTCGCCCGGGTCGAGTGGTCGACGACCGCCGTCGGTGAGGAAAAATGTGCGTCTCTCGAAACCCTGGCACCGCTCGTCGCCCGCAATCGCGACGCCCCGGCGGGGCTGTCGATCTCGACACCGCGACCAGCGTTCCGGGAAGGCGAGAACCTGACCGTGCTGGTCCGGGCTCCCGGATACGACGCTTACGTCTACATTGATTATTTCACTCTCGACGGCTACGTCGTCCATCTGCTGCCGCGGCGGGCGGCGGCCGCAAACCGCCTGCCGGCGCGCTCGCTCAAGTCCCTCGGCAATGGCGGTCTGTCCGGGGAATGGGTGGTCGGCCCGCCGTTCGGCACCGAGATGCTGAGCGTCGTCGCCTCCCCGGTGCCGCTGTTTCCCACGGTCCGCGACGAGGTCGAGGAGGCCGACGGCTATATCGCCGCCCTGCGGGCCGCCATCGCCCGTCTCGGCGGGCATGGCGCAGCCGGTCAGCCGGTGGTGGCCGAGGTGGCGGTCACCCACACCACCGCCGCCCGGTAGTGGATCGGATCATTCGCTTGGTTCCCAAGCGGATCATCGGTCGATCCACTAAACGACTGAGCTTGTGGTTCGATTCAGCTGACGGATGGGGCTCATCCGTCAGCATCGAACCAGTAGATACCTGTCAGGCTTCTGATTGACAAAGGACCCCGGAACTAAAGGGAGAAGTCGTATGAGATCAATGCTCCTGGCCCTGGTATTGGGGATCGTGACTTCGACGGCGTCTGCACAGCTCACGAGCGAACAACGGACCGAACTATTCATGAGAGTAGATGAAATGTGCCGTGATGCCGATGCAAAGGTGTCGCGTTACATTCAATTCAAGCCTTCTGGCGGCGTACGTGGGATTTTCAAGTGGGTGGGAGGCGATCTATCTGCTTCTGGGACTTTTGAAGAGTACCAAAACATCGAGCAAACATTTGGCGAATTCCGCACCAATCCGACAATATGCAGGCTGGAATCTCTCAAGATAATCTTGCCGATATTTTGCGGACCAGCTTGTGCCGGCGATCTCGGAAATATTCTGGAAGACCTATCGACAAGCTTGGCCGGCTTAGCGTCCGCGATTCAAGAAAACTCAGGAAAGAAAGAGTCATCTGTTGCCGGAAAGTCGTCCTCCAGCGCGATGATCCGCAAATTGTTCGGCGTTCCTTTGAGCGAGTTTGTTGCTCAGAACCCTTATGCCAGAATTTGGCGGAAAGAGTCGGTCACGCCGCCGTATGTCGGCACTTTAACGGTTGCTACGATTGGCAGATTCTTCGATGATCGGAGGAGCACCGCCGATGCGATGGCGCTTGGCATGGGCTTCGTCGACGGTCAGTCACGCATTCTCAATTTCAGTTTTGATTGCACGTTTTCAGATGTCTGCAGCCTGGAAACATGCGCCGGCCTCGAGCATGCCCTGCAATATCTCGCAATACTTGCAACCAATGAGACAATCGAATTCAAGGAAGTGTGGGATCCGGGCCCTCAGGTCTATAGTTTCCGGCGGGGGCCGAATGGAGACGAGGTGCCCGCCGACCATGAATGGCAATACGGTTGGGAAAGCGATTATGCCGCGGGCGGTTTTAAGGTCGACGCTGATTTCTCTGCCTCGTTCCGATGGCCGGCGGAGGGTGAACCGACCGGCTCGGAGCGGCGCAACTGCGACGGTTTCATCGAACTTGTTCAACTGCCCGGAAAGACTGGGCACCGGTAAGGACGCAAACCTTGCGCCTGGTTCCCAGGCGTTCGGGGTCGATCGGGCGGCAACAACGGCCACCGCAGGGCGCTGGTCGCTCAACCCGGATTCCCAGCACCGCGGTCAACGTGCATCTCCGTCCGACCCGGTCCAATGGCATCCGCCATGCCCCGCGGCTTCCCTGTCCGCGGGAACGCCCGTCCAGAGGGACCCCCTTCGAGCCGGTCAGTGCGGCTTGCGCTCCTGAGCGGGACCTCTTCGATGAATTACCGACCTGGCGATTTCATCAGGATCTTTGGACCGCCTCGGGCCCGGACGGCCTGCCCCGGGCGAGGTCCACGATGACACCCACCGTTCGGCTGGCGGCAGCCGGTTTCGCCGCCACTGCCTTGGCCTTCGGTCCCGCACGCATGGGATTTGGCCTTTTCCTGCCGGCCCTTCGGGAGGAGTTTGCGCTTTCCATATCAATGGCCGGATTGATCGCGAGCGGCGGGTTCCTGGCGTTCCTCCTGGCGCTGCCGGCGAGCGCCTGGCTTGGCTGGCGCCGTGGCCAACGCGTGCCCGTGGTCGCGGGGGCATTGGCCGCGACGGTTGGCTTCGTGGCGGTTGCGGCGGCCGGGGCGCCCGGCCTCCTTGCTCTGGGAATCGCCCTCGCCGGGGCGAGCGCCGGCCTCTGCTGGGCGCCGTTCAACGACGCGGCCGAGCGTGTGGTCCCCGACGCGGCGCGCGCCGGCGCGCTCTCGGTGGTCTCGACCGGAACCACCTTCGGCGTCGCCGCCGCTGCCGGGCTTGCGCTCGCCGTCACCGAGGGGGCGCTGGACTGGCGCGGGGCTTGGGCCGGCTTCGCGCTTGGCGGCCTCGCCGTCGCGGGAATCGCCCTGGCCGGCCTGCCGCCGGGTCGGGGCCCGACGCCGGCCCGCGACGCGGGCGCGCCCGGCCCCAACCTTACTCAGCGCGCCGCCGTCCCCCTCTACGCCGCGGCGCTCTGCTTCGGCATGGCGAACGCGGTGTTCCTGTCGTTCGCGGCCGACCGGGTGGTGGCGGCGGGCGGCCTGCCGGGCCTGCCGGACGAGGCCGCCCCGGCGGTGATCTTCCTCGGCTACGGGATCTGCGGCACGCTCGGCCTCGCGACCGGGCGGATCGAAGCCTGGATCGGCCTCGCCCCGCTGTTTTGCACGATCTTCGCTGCGGCGGCGCTGTCGCTCGTCCTGATCGCGCTCGCGCCCGGCTCGTGGAGCGCGGTGCTCGTCGCCTCGGGGCTGCATGGCGCGGCGTTGATGATGGTGAGCGCGGTGTTCTCGTTCTGGAGCCTGCGGCTGTTTCCCGGGCGGGGCACGCTCGCCTTCACGGCGACCTTGCTGAGCCTCGCGGCGGGCAGCGTGCTGGGTCCGGCGCTGGCCGGGTTGCTGGCCGAGGCTCAGGGACCGGCGATCATGTTCCTCGCCGCCGCCGCCCCACCGCTCGCCACGGCGCTCTGGTTTGGGGCGACGCTCCGGCGCCCGCGGCCGCGTCTGCCGCCGGCGGCAGGCGAGCGATGACGCGGCCACGCGCTGCGCGCGCTTCGCGCTTGCCACCGGGCCGAAGAAAGTCCGTTCATCGGCCCGGTGGGATCAGCCCGATTTCTGTTTGAAGATCTCGGTGCGCTCGCCGGCCCTGGCGGTGTCGGCCTCGGCCGTTTCCAGCGGCTCCGCCGGGGTCAGCGCCGCCCCGGCCGTGCCGCTCAGCGCCGCGCCGCCACTGTTGATCATCACCATCGGCCCGGAGAGGAAGACACCCCCCGCATTAAGGGTGACGAAGCTGGCGCCGACCTTCAGGGTCAATCCGCTCGAGGCTTCGATCACCGTGGTGAGGCCCGTACAGTAAAGCGACTGCGCCGCCACCAGGCTCACATCGGCCCGGTAATCCAGGGTCACCGACCCGCCAACGGTCTCGAAGGCTGAGCCGCTCACTTTGATCGCGCTGTTGCCGCCGATCTGGCGGTGCGCGTCCCCATCGATGCGGGTGACGTCGTCGCGCTTGACCACCGCGTGCCGGTCCCGGTCGATCTGCTCGATCCGGTCGCGGCCGACGATCAGATGGCGGTCGTTGCCGACATATTCCCGGCGGTCGTTCTTGATGCGGATGTCCAGATCCTTCTCGGCATGGATGAAGATTTGCTCGCTGCCCTTCTTGTCCTCGAAGCGCAGCTCGTTGAAACCGCCGCCGGGGTCGAAGCTCATGGTCTTGATCGTCGCCTTGGACTTCTCGGCAGGCAGGGCGTAGGGCGGCATGGTCCAGCCGTTGTAGACGCTGCCGACGATCAGCGGCCGGTCCGGGTCGCCCTCGAGAAAGGCGACGACGACCTCATGGCCGATCCGCGGCAGGAAGATCGCGCCCCACCGCTTGCCGGCAACCGATTGGGCAACCCGGATGAAGCAGGAGCTTTTTTCGTTGCTGCGGCCGCGGCGGTCCCAGAAGAACTGGCAGTGGACCCGGCCATACTTGTCGGTCTCCACGTCCTTCTCGCCCTGCTTGCCAACGACGATCGCCGTCTGCAGTCCGGCGATCCGCGGCTTGGGCGTCGTCCGCGCCGGGCGGAACACCCGGCTGGCGGGCATGCCGGCAAAGGTCACCCGGTAATCCTCGGTGCTTCCGCCAGCGGTGTAGGACCCGTTGGTGGCGCTGTGGACGGCATCGAGCAGCACATAGTCCTGACCTTCCTCCGCGGCCACTTCGTGACGGACCAGGGTGAAGGTGTGGCCCACATGCAGGCTGCGGCAGCGGCTGGCCGCCTGGACCCGGTCGTAGGGCCACTCTTCGGCCTCCATCCGCACCCGGGTCAGCTGCTGACCGTCGCCCTTATCGGCGTAGTGTCCCGGATAGTCGAACCGCTCGTAAGTCTTGAAATCGTCGATGGTGAGGACGGTTTCCTCGGTGGTGTGCAGGTTGGCGCCTGGCTTTTCAAAATTGAAATCGTTCTGTGCCCAGGCGCCGGTGCGGAACTCGAAAGCGTGTTCCCAGGACTCGACGTGCTCGAGGGCCTTGCTGCCCGGCGAATAGGCCAGCCGGTTGACCGGACACAGGCCATAGCCGTCACTGCTGTCGGCGAGGTGGAGGATATGCCGGCCGCCAGCCTCGTGGGTGAACCAGTAGAAAATCCCCTCCTCCTCCATCAGCCGGGAGAGGAAGTCGAAGTCGGACTCGCGATACTGGACGCAATACTCCCGCTTGGGATGGACCCCGGTGATCGTCGTCAGGTCATAGTCGGCAAAGCCGAGATCTTCGAAAACCTCCTCGAGGATTTCCTTGACGTCCTTGTTCTGAAAGATCCGACAGTCGGCAGTCCGGGTGAGGAACCACAGCCACGGCACCACCTCGGCCGAATAGCAGCGCAGCCTTTGGATGCGGTTGGGACCACGGACAAACCGCCGCACGAATCCGCCGAATGGCCGGCGCCCACCCTCCGGCAGGCGGATCGAGAACGACACCGGCTTGCCGACGATGTCCTCCGGCTCGATCGCCTCGTCGGTGGAGAGCATGTCGAGGGTGAAATGGAATGGCCGGGACAGCTCCTCGCGACCGCTGAAGGCTTCGAGGAGAAGCACATCGGTGCCGAGCGGCGTGGTCACCTCGATCAGCCGGCCGTTCTGGGTGAAGTGCATTGCGTGCTCCCCGACGGGGCGGGCGGTCCGTGACCGGCCGTTCCGGCGCATGGCCGGCGCATGGCCGGCGCGTGCAGGCGATCCGGGCCGGCCAGCCGGCCGACCCGGGGTGATCAGCGCCGGCAGAGCAGGCCGGCCGCGGCGGCTCAACTCGCCCGGGTCGCCGCCATGTCGTAGGCGGCCGTCGCCGGGGTGCCGCTGCCCTTCTGGTCATAGTTGATATACTTGAATTCGATCTTGGTGAAGTTGATGCTGAAAGACTCGGTCGGTGTGTCGCCGCCGCTCGAAGCGCTGTAGCCGCTGATCAGCGCATTGGTCAGCTTGTACTCGCAGACCAGCCGCCCCGGTGAACCGGTCTGAACCAGGTGGATGGTGCAGTCCACACCCTGGTTGCCGGTGCAGGCTTCCTTGAAAAGGTGAATGGATGCGCAGTCCATGTCCTTGGTCATGGTCACTTCGCTGACCGACGGCTCTGAGGCCTCGCGGTTTTCGGCAGCGCCGACCGGGGTCGAGATTGACCGGCCGACTCCCCACTGGATGGAGTCGACAGCAATCCAGTCCTTGTGTTCCTCGTGGGTGGCGTCACCCTTGATGCTGCCGAACTTACAAAAAATGCTCATGACTTTTCTCCTCCCCGGCCCGCCGGGGACAGGCGCTCCGCCCCGCGGTCAGAAACGCCGCAGGCGGAGACGGGTTGAGGTGATGGGCGCGCACGGGCACGCCAGCGAACCCTTCCCAGGTTTTTTTGTTTACGGATCTGAAAGAACCGGCCTGAACGGCCTCGTTCCGCACCCTCTTGTCTCAAGTCGCTCCGAAGACCCGACCGAAGTGCGGAGAAACAGCCGTGGGATTTTCCCACCGCGTCACGACAGTTCGTATTGGAAAGCGCCTGCGCTGTCCAGGGAAACCTCGACCCGGGCAATCCGCCGGCTCTCCGCCATTGCCGAGAGGAACCGGCCGGCCATCTCCGGCAGCATCGTCCCGCTCAGGATGTGCTCGATGGCCCGCGCACCGCTCTCAGTCTCCTGACAGCGCGCGAGGATCCCGTCAACAACGGCGGGGGTCCAGGCGAATCCGGCCCGGTAGCTGGCGTCCAGACGGCGGCCGATCTTCTCGAGATTGAGGCGGACGATCTCGCGCAGCACCGCGTCGCTGAGCGGGAAATACGGTATCAGCGTCACCCGGCCGAGAAACGCCGGCTTGAACACCTTGAGCAGTTCGGGTCGCATCGCCTCGGCAAGGCCGGCGGCGTCGGGCATGGTCTCCGGATCGGCACAGAGGCTCATCAGATAATCAGACCCCGCATTCGAGGTCATGATGATGACGGTGTTCTTGAAGTCGATGTCGCGGCCTTCGCCGTCGCGGAGCATGCCCTTGTCGAACACCTGGTAGAACACGTCCTGTACGCCGGGATGGGCCTTTTCCATCTCGTCAAGCAGGACGACGCTGTAGGGGCGGCGGCGGACCGCCTCGGTGAGCACGCCGCCCTCGCCATAGCCCACGTAGCCGGGGGGCGAGCCCATCAGTGTCGAGACCTTATGCTCCTCCTTGAACTCGGACATGTTGATGACGGTGACCGCATCCTCGCCGCCGTAGAGGAGGTCGGCGAGGGTGAGGGCGGTCTCGGTCTTGCCGACCCCGCTCGGGCCAACCATGAAGAACACCCCGATCGGCTTGCGCTCGTCGGTCAGCCTGGCCCGCGAGGTGCGGATCGCCTTGGCGATCGCGTCGAGGGCGTGGGACTGGCCGATGATCCGCCGCTCCATCGCCTCCTTGAGAGTCAGGATCGCCGCTATCTCGTCCTTGACCATCCGCCCCACCGGGATGCCGGTCCAGGTCGCGACCACGGCGGCGATCGCAGACCCGTCGACAACGGCGTGGAGCAGGGGCCGTTCGCCCTGCAACGCTTGCAGCGACGCGGTGACGGTGGCCAGCCGCGCCCTCGCCGCGGCGAGCCCGTCCCCGGACCCGCCAGCCGGTTCCGCGCCAGGGTTGGCTGGTTCCGCTCCGGAGCCGGCTGTGCCATCGGCGGCGGTCAGCACCGATTCGATCTCATCGCGGACCTCGCGGATTTCCCCGACCAGCCGTTTTTCCTCCAGCCACCGCTCATCCAGCGCGGCGAGCCCCTCGACGGCGCTGGCCCGCGCGGCCGTGAGAGCGGCGGTGCGCTCGCCGTGGTCGGAGCCGGTTGCCGCTTCCCGCGCCAGGATGCCCAGCTCCACGTCAATCTGCTCGATCCGCCGGCGCAGGTCCTCAATCTCCGCCGGGGTCGCGCTCTGGCTCATCGCCACCCGGGCGCAGGCGGTATCGAGGAGGCTGACCGACTTGTCGGGGAGTTGGCGGCCGGTGATGTAGCGGTGCGACAGCCGGACCGACTCGACCACCGCTTCATCCAGAATCCGCACCCGGTGGTGGTCCTCCAGGGTCTGGACCAACCCGCGCATCATCTCGATCGCTGCCGCCTCGCCCGGCTCCTCGACCTTGACCACCTGGAACCGCCGGGCCAGCGCGGCATCCTTCTCGACGTACTTCTTGTATTCCGCCCAGGTGGTGGCGGCGATGGTTCGCAATTCGCCGCGGGCCAGCGCCGGCTTGAGCAGATTGGCGGCATCGCCCTGGCCGGCCTGACCGCCGGCGCCGATCAGCGTGTGCGCCTCGTCGATGAACAGGATGATCGGTCGGGGCGACGCCTTGACGTCGTCGATCACCCCGCGCAGGCGGTTCTCGAATTCGCCGCGTACCCCGGCCCCGGCCTGCAGCAGGCCGAGATCGAGGGTGCGGATGTTCACCTCACGGAGCGACGGGGGAACGTCGCCGGCGACCACGCGCAGTGCGAAGCCCTCGACCACCGCCGTCTTGCCGACCCCGGCCTCACCGGTGAGGATCGGATTGTTCTGCCGCCGCCGGGACAGGATATCGGCAATCTGCCGGATCTCGCTGTCGCGGCCGAGCACCGGATCGATCCCGCCGGCGCGGGCGCGGCCGGTGAGGTCGATGGTGAACTGCTCGAGGGCTCCGGTCGCCGACGCGCCCGGGCGGCCGGCCGCCGCCGGCGACGGAGCCGCATCACTGCCCGCCGCTGCGGCGGATTCGGCCGTTCCCGCCATCAGCTTTTCCAGGTCAGCCTTGAGGATCTCCGGCCTGATCCGGACAAGCTGGGAGGAGGCTTCGTGGGCCATGGCAGCCAGCGCCTTGTCGGTCACCAGCGCGCAGAGCAGATGGCCGGAGCGGATCGCCGCCGCCCCGTACTCGAGAGAGGCCAGCGACCACGCCTCCTGGATCCACGCCACCAGGTGCGGTGACAGGCTCGGCGTGCGGCTGTTGCCGGTCTTGAGACGGTCGAGCATCCGGGTCACGTCGGCCTGCAGCCGGGCGGCGTCCACATCGTACTGGCGAAGGATCGCCTGGGCGTCACCGTTGACCAGATCGAGCAGCTTGAGCAGCCAGTGTTCGATTTCGACATTGTAGTGACTCCGGGAGAAGGTCAGACCAACGGCGGCCTCCAGCGCCTGCCGACACGGCCGGTTCAGCTTGCTGACAAGCGCTTTCGCGTCGATGCTGGACATTCTGCGATCCCTGCCATTCACCCCTGATCGCCCGGTCCCGGGCGGTGCCGAGCGTGACCCGAAAACCCGTGTCAATGCAACACAGGAACCCGCAGTCCGAGCCGGCAGCCCGGACGGACGGCGGCACATCCGGCGAACCCGCTGGTCTGACGGGGCTTTCCTGGTATGGTTCGGCGGTCGAAACGTCGTTGGAGGCGAGAGGCCGCCGATGCAGGACTGGAGCGCCGGCTACGTCACCGACGTGAACTATTCCACGTCGTTCTATCCCGACCAGATCCCCCAGCACCTGGCGTTCATCTGCCTGATGAACGGGTTCGCGCCGCTGCCGGTCGACCGGCCGTTCAGGTATTGCGAGCTCGGCTGCGGCCTCGGGATCACCGCCAGCGTGGTCGCCGCCGGCTATCCGGACAGCCGGGTAACCGCCGTCGACTTCAACCCCGCGCACATCGCCGAAGCGCGGTCGCTCGCCGCCGAGGCCGGCCTCGACAATCTGGATTTCCGCGAGCAGAGCTTCGCCGAGCTGCTCGCCGCCGAATCGACGCTGCCCGAGTTCGACTTTATCACCCTCCACGGCGTCTACACCTGGATCGCCACCGAGGACCGCCGGCGGATCGTCGAAATCCTCCGCCGCAAGCTCCGCCCGGGCGGCATCGTCTACCTCAGCTACAACGCCCTTCCCGGATGGAGCGGCGGCGAGATGCTGCAGCGGTTGATCCGCGAGGTGGGCCGCGCCTCTCCCGAGCGCAGCGACCGGCAGTTCGAGCGCGGTCTCGATTTCGCGAAATCGCTGCGTGACGCCGGGCTCGCGCGGTTCCAGGACAATGAGCTGCTCGAGCGGATTTGTCAGGCCCGGGACCAGGGGCTGTCGGCCTATCTGACCCACGAATACATGAACGGCCACTGGCAGCCGATGTTCCACGCCGACGTCGCCCGCGAACTGGCCGATGCCAAGCTCACCTTCGTCGGTTCCTCAAATGCTCTGGCGAACTTCCCGGACCTCAATCTCAGCGAAGAGCGTCAACAGATGCTTCAGGGTTTCGCCGACCCCACCCTTCGCGAGACCCTCAAAGATTTCTTCGTACCGCGCCTGCTTCGCAAGGACGTTTATGTCCGCGGCGCCCGGCGCCTGACCCGGGCCCGTCAGGAGGCTCTGATCGGTGCGATGCGGATCGCCCTCACCCGCGACCGGGCGGCGGCAACCCGGGAGATGACCGTGCCGATCGGCCAGATTGCTGTGGAGGAGCGGGTATTCGAGCCGGTCTTCGACGCCCTCGCCCAAGGGCCGAAAACCCTTGCTGACCTGCTCGCGGTTGCCGGTACCGAGGAAAAGACCGGCGCCAAGGCGGTTGAGATCGCCGGCCTGATCATCGGCTCGGAGCAGGGAGCTGCGGCCCTGCCGGCGGCCGCCGAGCCGCCGGCGGAGCGGATCCGCCGGCTCAACGCAGCGCTCGCCCGCCGGGCCGCCGACCAGCCGATCGGACGGATGGGGGCGTTGGCCGCCGCTGCGCTTGGCGGCGGGGTGCCGGCCACCGGGCTCGAGATGCGTGCGTGGCTCGGCCTCGATGACGGCCTCGGCGAGGACCCGGCCGCGCTCGCCCGCTCGATCTGGGCGCCGCTCGCCGCCGAAGGCGAGCGGCTCATCAAGAACGGCACAGTGCTGGAGACCGAGGAGGAGGCTCTGACGACGCTGCGCAGCGACATGGCCGAAATCCTCGCCCGGCGCTGTCCGGTCTGGCGCCGGCTGGGCGCCCTCTGACCGCCCGCATGCCGGCCGGACCCTGCCGCCACGTGGGCCGGATAAGCCGGCGATGATGGATTTCCGGCCGGTTCTCCTGGTCGTCGGCGTCCTCCTTGCGATCCTCGCGCTGGCGATGTGCGTGCCGGCGGGGGTCGACCTGATGGCCGGCAATCCCGACTGGCAGGTGTTCGTCCTTTCCGCCGGCCTGACCATGTTCGTCGGTGTCGCCATGGCGCTGTCGTGCCGGACCGACCGCTTCCGCCTGTCGGTGCGCCAGGCCTTCGTCATGACCACCGCCGCCTGGACGACGCTGACCCTGTTTGCCGCGCTGCCGTTCATGTTTTCCGAACTCGGCATGTCCTTTACCGATGCGTTCTTCGAGGCGATGTCGGGGATCACCACCACCGGCTCGACGGTGATCGTCGGCCTCGATGCGGCGCCGCCCGGCATCCTGCTCTGGCGCGGCATCCTGCAGTGGCTGGGCGGGCTCGGCATTGTGGTCATGGCCGTTGCCGTGCTGCCGATGATGGGGGTCGGCGGGATGCAGATGTTCCGGGTCGAGGCCTTTGAGACCGGCGAGAAAATGCTGCCGCGGGCGACCCGGATCGCCGCGCTGCTGACCGTTGTCTACGTCGCGCTCACCTTCATCTGGGCCGTCATGCTCGGCATCGCCGGAATGAACGGCCTGGAAGCGGTGGTTCACGCCATGACCACCATTGCCACTGGCGGCTACTCCACGTCCGACGGCTCCATCGGCCATTTCGACGATGCGACGATCGACACAATCGTGATCGGCGGCATGCTCGTCGGTTCGCTGCCTTTCGTGCTGTATGTAAAGGCGGTGCAGGGCCAGCCGGAGGCGCTCATGCGCGACACCCAGGTGCGCTGGTTCCTGGCCATTGCCGGCGTCGCCGTCGTTGCGGCAACCCTGTTCCTGGTCTTCGGAGCCGGGTATGAGCTGTGGACGGCGCTTCGCTACGGCGCCTTCAACGTGATCTCCGTGATGACCGGGACTGGCTATGTCACCGCTGATTTCTGGCTGTGGGGTGCGTTTGCCGGGCCGATCTTCTTCTACATTATGTTCATCGGCGGCTGCACCGGTTCCACCACCTGCGGGATCAAAATCTTCCGTTTTCAGGTGCTGTGGGCGGCTGCCGACACCCAGTTCCGGCACCTGATGCGCCCGCACGGCGTCTTTATTCCCTACTACAATGGCCGGCCGATTCCCGACGACGTGATCTCTTCAGTCTTGAGCTTTTTCTTCGTCTTCGGTGTGGTATTTGCCCTGCTCGCCGTCGGTCTCGGTATGCTGGGTCTCGACTTCGTCACCGCGGTGTCCAGCGCCGCCACGGCAATCTGCAATGTCGGCCCGGCGCTGGGGCCGATCGTCGGCCCGGCGGGGACCTTCCAGAGCCTGCCGGACGCCGCCAAGTGGCTGCTGGCGGTGGGCATGCTGCTCGGCCGGCTGGAACTGTTCACCGTCCTGCTCCTGCTGTCTCCGGCCTTTTGGCGCGGCTGAGCCGCGGCCGGAGCGGCCGCCGGGGCCGGGTCGGAGCCCCGATGGGAGCAGACCTGATCCTGTTGTTGCGACCGATTATCATGTATATCGAAACTATCGGGCGCGAAGTCAGAAAATGTGATTGCACCTCTGAACTGATTTTGATCATATACAGGTGTGCAGGGTTGCTGTCGGTAGAGAAGCGTTTACGCCGAAGCCGAAGCAGGTAAAAAACGGGCGGTTGCAAAGTCCAAGTATGGTGGTCGGACGAAGCAGTAGCTGCCGATCTGCCGGCGTGCGCTCAAAAGCAAGACGATAAGACGACCCTTTTGGGAGGGAAACATGTCTTCTGGCCTATGTGGGGCGGGTACCTTGCGTCCCGCCAGTACCGGGTCTGTCGCTGAGGACCCGGAGGGTCCGGTTGGCCCGGTAGCCAGTCTCGGCGGCGTCGACCGTCGCACGTTCCTCAAATATTGCGCAGGCGTTGCTGTGACCCTCGGGCTCGGCCCCGGGTTCGCCACCCGGATCGCCCAGGCGGCGACCAGCGGCGACCGCCCGCCGGTGATCTGGCTGTCGGCGCAGGAGTGTACCGGCTGCACCGAATCCCTGCTCCGCGCCCATCATCCGACCCTCGAGCACCTGATCCTCGACATGATTTCGCTCGATTACCACGAGGCGCTGCAGGCCGGCGCCGGCCACCAGGCCGAAGCCGCCAAGGACCAGTCGATCAAGCGCAACTGGGGTAAGTTCATCCTGGTCGTGGACGGCTCGATCCCGACCAAGGATGGCGGCGTCTACTGCATGGTCGCCGGCCGCCCGATCCTGGAGACGGTCAAGGAGACCGCAGAGGGCGCTGCGGCGATCATTGCCATCGGCAGCTGCTCGTCCTGGGGCGGGGTGCCGAGCAGCGGCCCCAACCCGACCGAAGCCCGCGGACTGAAGGACATCCTTCCCGAGAAAACCATCATCACCATCCCGGGGTGTCCGCCGAACCCCTACAATTTTCTCTCGACGGTTCTCTACCTGCTGACCTTCGGCAAGCCGCCGCAACTGGACGACAAGGGCCGGCCCAAGTTCGCCTACGGCCGGCTGATCCACGAGAACTGCGAGCGCCGACCCCATTTCGATGCCGGCCGCTTCGCGCTCGAATTCGGCGATTTCGGTCACCGGCTCGGCTACTGCCTCTATAAGCTTGGCTGCAAAGGCCCGGAGACCTATGCCAACTGCCCGCAGATCGGCTTCAACGACCTGGGGGAAGCGTCCTGGCCGGTCGGTGCCGGCGCCCCCTGCTTTGGCTGCACCGAAGCGGGAGTCGGCTTCGAGAAGCCCGTCCACGCCCTTGCCACCGTGCTGACCGTCACGCCGCCAACGGCGTTCCCCCAGGTCGCCGAACCCCAGGGCGGGGGGATTTCGCCCGGAGCCGCAGCCCTGGCGGCAGGGTCGATCGGCCTCGCTGTCGGTGCCGGCGGTGTTGCCGCCAGCCGGCTCGGCAAGAAGGTCGAAGGGGACGGCGGCTTCGAGCCTTCGCGCTACGATGAGCCGCCCCAATCCAAGACCGACTCCTGAGAAGGAGGCCCAGATCATGTCGATGGATCGCCGCAATTTCCTGCAGCGGATTGTCGCCGGCGGGGTCGGCGCCGCCGCCTGCGCGACTGCCCCGACTCCGGCGTCGGGAGCGTTGATGCGTGCCGAGGCCGAGCGTCCTGCCGACGCTCTCGGCCTGCTTTACGACTCGACCCTGTGCATCGGCTGCAAGGCCTGCGTCGCCGGCTGCCGGGAGGCGAACGGCACCCCGGCAACCGTACCGGCCGAGCACGAAAGCTGGAACCCCGGTACCTGGGACACGGACAAGGACCTGTCCGGCCGGACCCTGAACGTGATCAAGGTCTACCGGCACGGGACCATGGAGACCAAGGACGCCGGCGAGAACGGCTTCGCGTTCATCAAGCGCCAGTGCCTGCACTGCGTCGATCCGTCGTGCGTTTCGGCCTGCCCGGTGACGGCGATGATCAAGGACCCGGTGACCGGCATCGTCAGCCATGACCCGGACCGCTGCATCGGCTGCCGCTACTGCGTCTATGCCTGCCCGTTCATGGTGCCCAAGTACGACTACGACAATGCCTTCGGTGCCATCCATAAGTGCGAGCTTTGCCGGCACAAGCTCGCCGAGGGCGAGCTTCCCGGCTGTGTCTCCAGCTGTCCCACCGGTGCCACCCTGTTCGGTCGCTACGACGACCTCCGCCGCGAGGCTCGCCGCCGTCTCGACCTCCGGCCGGGCGATGTTCATGCCTATCCCCGCGGCGACATCAGCGGCGAGTACGGCCCGGAGATGCCGGGCCACGAAAAAGTCGTGGAGGCGGTCTACCGCCCCGAGATTTACGGCGAGAATGTGCTCGGCGGCACCCAGGCGCTGTATCTCTCGGCGGTCTCCTTCGACAAGCTCGGCCTGCCCTATGGCCAGGACCAGTACGGCCGGCCGATTCCCGACCACGCCTACGCCCGCCTCACCGAAGGTGTTCAGCATTTCCTTTACACCGGGATGATCGCGCCGGCGGCGGTCCTCACCGGCCTCGTCCTGATCGCCCGCCGCAACTTCGACCAGCACCACCATGAAGCGGAGGAAGACGCCGAACCGCCTGCCGAGGCGGGCAAGGACGCGGCGGCGAAGGAGGGGGCGAAATCATGAGCGAGCACGCGCGCGTTCCCGGCCGCTTCGACTCGGCACCGTTCTGGATCATGATCGTCATCCTGATCATGGCCGGCGTTGTGCTGTCGCAGCGGTTCGTCTTCGGCCTCGGCGAGGTCACCAACCTCAGTGACGGCTACCCCTGGGGGATCTGGATCTCCATCGACCTGATCATCGGCACCGCCTTCGGTGCCGGCGGCTTCGCGATCGCCCTGCTCGTCTACATCCTCAACCGAGGCGAGTATCACCCGATCGCACGGGCGGCGCTGCTCACCAGCCTGTTCGGCTACACCCTCGGCGCCGCCGCGGTGCTGATCGACCTGGGGCGCTGGTGGCAGGGCCACAACATTCTGTTTCCCTGGCTGTGGAACCCCAACTCGGTCCTGCTCGAGACGGCCCTTTGCATCTTCGCTTACATCCTCGTGCTGCTGATCGAGTTCGCCCCGGCGGTCTTCGAGCGCTTCGGCATGAAGGAGGCCCGGCGGCGGGTTCACCGGGTGTTGTTCGTGTTCACCGCGCTCGGCGTGCTGCTGCCGATGATGCACCAGTCGTCGATGGGAACGGTGGTGGTGATCCTTGGCTACAAGCTCTCACCGCTGTGGCACTCCCAGTTCCTGCCCCTCTACTTCCTGGTCACCGCCTTCACCATGGGCTTTGCGGTCGTCGCCTTCGAATCGGTGGTGGCCTCGCTCGCCTTCAAGCGGCCGTTCGAGGTCCGGATCCTCGGTCGCCTGAGTGCGATCATGAGCTGGATCCTGCTCGGCTTCCTGGTCTTCCGGATGCTCGATCTGATCCGCCTCGGCGCCCTGGATGTGGCCTTCCTTCCCAACACCCAGTCGCTGTTCTTCTGGCTCGAAATGGCCGCCGGCGTCATCGCGGTGGCGCTGCTCCTGCCGCCGTCCAACCGCAGCAGTCTCAGGCTGGTGTTTCTCGGCGCCGTCGGCATGCTCACCCACGGCGTCCTCTACCGGCTCAACTGCTACCTGATCGGCTACGACCCGGGCGAGAACTGGTTTTACTTCCCGAGCGCCGGGGAGATCATCGTCACCCTCGGCATCATCACCCTCCATGTTCTCCTCTACCTCGTACTGGTCAAACAACTGCCGGTGCTCCACACGGTTCGCACCGACAAACCACGATCTGCGGCGGCCGAATGACCGCCGCCCACGGGCAAGACCCGAAACACAAAACCCATAACGAACCACTTCGGCGGGAGGTTTCATGATGCGTATCACCGTAGACCCGGTCACCCGGATCGAAGGCCACTTGCGGATCGACTGCGAGGTGGAGGACGGCGCGATCAGCAACGCCTGGGCGTCCGGGCAGATGTGGCGGGGGATCGAGCTGATCCTGAAAGACCGCGATCCCCGCGACGCCTGGATCTTCGCTCAGCGGATCTGCGGAGTGTGCACCACAGTCCACGCCATCGTCTCGGTGCGGGCGGTCGAGAACGCGCTCGCGCTGGAGGTGCCGTTGAACGCCCAGTACATCCGCAACATGATCATCGCCGCGCACGCCATCCATGATCACATCGTTCACTTCTACCAGCTCTCGGCGCTCGACTGGGTGGACATCGTCTCGGCCCTTGACGCCGATCCGAAGCAGACGGAGAAGCTGGCCCAGAGCCTGTCCAGCTGGCCCAACAACAGCGTCCAGGAGTTCGCTAAGGTTCAGGCCAAGCTGAAATCGTTCGTCGAATCCGGTCAGCTCGGGGTTTTCGGCAGCGGCTACTGGGGCCATCCGGCGATGAAGCTGCCGCCCGAGGTCAACCTGCTTGCCGTCACCCACTACTTCCAGGCCCTCGACTACCAGCGCCGCGCCAACCAGATCGTCGGCATTCTCGGGTCCAAGACCCCGCACATCCAGAACCTCGCCGTCGGCGGGGTTGCCAACCCGATCAATCCCGACAGTCAGTCGACCCTGACCCTCGAGCGCCTTTACAAGATCCGCAGCTACATCGACCAGATCGGCGAGTTCGTCAACCAGGTCTATCTGGTCGACGTTGCCGCCATCGGCGCTCTCTATGCCGACTGGACCAGCTATGGGGCGGGGATCACCAACTATCTGTCCGTACCCGACCTGCCGCTCGATACCACCTCCAGCACCTTCGCGCTGCCGGGTGGTTTCATTCCGGGCGGCGATCTTGGCGCCTTCAAGCCGATCCCCAATCAGACCGACGACTACTGGGCCGACGGGGTCAAGGAGAGCGCCAAGCACGCCTGGTACAAGAGCGGCAAGGGCGCGCTCCATCCCTGGTACGGCGAGACCGATCCGCAGTGGACCGAGTGGGCGGACGACGGCAAGTACTCCTGGGTCAAGGCGCCGACGTTCCACGACCAGCGCGCCCAGGTGGGGCCGCTTGCCAACGTTCTCGCCATGGTCGCCGCCGGCCACGAGCCCACCAAGCGCCACCTCGACCGGCTCGTCGGCCTTGTCGGCGCCGTGGCCGGGAGCGACATTCCGCTCAGCGCCCTGCACTCGACGATCGGCCGCCATGCCGCCCGCGCGGTCCGCTGCGCGGTGCTCTATGAGGCCCTCGATCAGCAATGGAACCTGCTGATGGCCAACATCGCCAAGGGCGACTTCGAAACCTTCAACCGGCCGCGCTTCCCCAAGGGCGAGATCCGCGGGGTCGGCTTCCACGAAGCGCCGCGCGGGGTGCTGTCCCACTGGGCAGTGATCCGCGATGGCAAGATCGCCAACTACCAGGCGGTCGTGCCGACCACCTGGAACGCCGGCCCGCGCGATGAGGACGACCGGATCGGACCGTACGAAGCCGCGCTGCTCGGCAACCCGGTGGCCGATCCGGAGAAGCCTCTCGAGGTGATCCGCACCGTCCACTCGTTCGATCCGTGCCTTGCCTGCGCCATCCACATGGTCGACCCGGCCGGTGGAGAGCTGATCCGGGTCTCGACCCGGTGAGCGGTACGACGGCTCCCGGCCCGGCAGCGGGCGGCGCGACCGGGATCGCCGGCTGCGATCCCGCCTGCGGCGTCCTGGTGCTGGGGGTTGGCAACATCCTGCTCGCCGACGAGGGGATCGGCGTGCGGGTGGTAGAGGCCCTTCAGGCGGGCTGGGTGATGCCGGACGGGGTCGAGTTGGTCGATGGCGGCACGGCCGGCATGGACCTGATGGACCTGCTCGAAAGCCGCGACCACGTTGTCGTTGTCGATGCGGTCCGCCTCAACGCCGAACCCGGAACCATTATCGTGCTCCGCGACGAAGAGGTCCCGGCGTTCTTTCAGGCGCGGATTTCGCCCCATCAGCTGGGCATCGCCGACGTGCTGGCGGGGCTGCGCCTGCTCGGCCGCGAGCCGCGCAACCTCACCCTGATCGGGGTGGTCCCGGAGTCCCTCGAGATGTCGCTGTCTTTGAGCCCGCGGCTCGCCGCCCTGGTCGACGACCTGGTGGCGCAGACGCTGGCGATCCTTGCCCGCCTCGGCCTTTCTGCCCGCCCGCGCACCGCCGCCGACGGCCCGCCGGCAGCACGGCCGCTGGTGTAGGCCGGGGCCATCGCGCCCGGACCACCGCGCCCGGACCACCGCGCCCGTTCACACCAGTTGCCGGCCTCACCGGGCGGCAAAGGCCGCGAGGCTCAGAAGAAGACCCGGAGGGTGACCGAGCCGAACTGCCCGATCTTGTTGTTCTGCGTGGCAAACTCGCGGGTGCGCATCACGTGGGTGTAGCTGAGCGTCGTGCTGCCGAAGTCGAGGGCGGCGCCGAGATGAAATTCGCCCATCAGGATGTGACGATCAACGCTGCGGCTGTCGCGAAATGTGTTGCCGTCGAGGAACAGATTGCGGCCGACGACGCGGCCGTCGGCACCGGCGAACACGTACCAGCTGATCCCATCGGCATCCGAGTCCGGGGCGTTCAGTGTGGTGATGGCGCGGCGCACGCGCGTCGGCCCGTAATCGACCCCGAGGCCCTCGCCAAGGCGGAACATCAGACTGCCGGTCAGCGAGACATCGACGGTGCCGGCGGCGACCGCCACCGCGGGAATCACGTCGGCCTCAAGCCCGCCCCAGGACTGCGGCACGGGCAGCTCATAACGGCGCAGCTGTTCGTAGACAAAGCGGAAGGCCACCTCGGTTTCGAGCTGCGTGCTCCAGCCTTTCGGATCGTCGCCGAGCACCAGGTGGATCAGCTCCTGGGTCTGCTCGGCCAGCGACGGCGGACCCACGAAGCCGATGTCGAAGCCGAGGGTGTCGAGCCGCCGGCCGGTATTGGCGCTGATCGCCACGGTGCCAAACAGGAAGCCGGCATAGGGCCGGTCGTCGAGCGGCGGATCGGGCAGGGTGATGTCATCGGGGGTGAACATGCTCTGCCCGAAGCCGTAGGTCATGTGCCAACGGTCCGCGTCGATCAGGCCTTCGGCCTGGCGGCGGAGGAACCGGCCGAGGGCCGGCAGGCGGTTCGTGCCCGGGGTGTAACGGAAGTACGTGCCGTTGGTGTACTGTTGGTCGAGGCCAACGAAGATGTCGTTCTCGAACAGGATCGTCAGAACCGGCCCGAACCCCTCTTCGTCCGGCTCGGGCGCCGGCTGCGTCGGGGCAGCGGTGTCCGTCGGAGGAACGGCTGCCGGGGTTTGCGCCTTCGCTGGACCGGCGATGATCCCCGCGATCACGAACAGCGCCGCAAGGGGACGGACGTGGGCCCTCACGCTCCGGCTTCCTCAGGCTGCCGCCGGTGGCCGGCGGCGCCGGTCGGCCGCAGGACCGGCGTCTCCCGAGCCGGCCGGTCGAAGATAAGACGATCGCTCGGATCAGCCCTCATGAAAACTCCCGCGCGTCGGAGCTGAAACCGGGCCTGGGTGCACCGGCCCGGGCGGTCGATCGCACTCCAGGCGCTGTCGACGCCGAAGCCGAGTGTGCCGTCTGGCCGGGACGGCGGCAACCGCTTCGTGCCGGCAAGGCGCTGCGGTTGCTCGTCCAGGCCGCGCGCGCCAGCCAGGCGCGGAACCGGACTTTGCCGCCGTGTGGCCGTGCCGCGCCGCCCCTCAGGACGGGTATGTTCCCGTTTGCTGACGCGGATGGCGGCGAGGGGGAGCGGCGACGGGGAGCGCGACGGGGAGCGGCTACGGGGGAGCGGCGACGGGGAGCGGCGACGGGGAGCGCGACGGGGAGCGGCACAGCGTGACCCGGGGCGAACCGCGCTTCCGGCCCATTCTGCTCAAGAGGGCACTGCAGCAAGGCTTTTTTCCGAAATGCGAGCTCAGCCTTCGGTGAGCGTCAGCAGGATGTCGGCGTACCAGGCGCAGTTCAGGCCGAGTGCTTCGTCCAGCTCGAAGTCGCGATTCCCAACATCAAGCCGGGCCGAGTGGACACCGAGCAGTATCCAGGGCAGGTCGTGCAGCGTGGAACTCGCCTCGGGCGCGCGCATCACGACGGGAGCGCCGCTTGTGCCCCGGTGGGTGCGAGCATCGGTGAGAAAGTACCCCATACCCTGGAAGCGCAGGCCGAAGGACGAGGCGATCACGGCATGGCGCACCACCGGCATGTGATGAAGCGTGTCGTGGAAACCGAGTGGAAATCCCACCACCAAAAGCGTTGTGCCGACCTCGACCTGATCAAGCGGGTCGTGCAGATGTTCGGGTGTGAACGCCCGGTAGACCATCCCCTTGGGCAGTGCCGCGCGTTCGATTTCGATCACCGCCACATCGATCTCCCCGGCGGTGTCGGTGCCTTGGCGCCAAAGGCCCTTGCCGTCGCGGTAAAGAGGGATCGAAAATCCGGTGGACTTGGCCAAATTGTCAGGGTCGGTGTGGATCTCGATCTCGATGCGGTTCGGGAAGTGCTTGCTCGGTTCGTCGAAAATTACGTGCCGGCTGGTCACCAGGAACAACCGTTCATCGCGCTGAAATAAAAAACTGCTCGCATTTGTCAAATGCACATCGTTCTCGAAAGTGGATATCCGTGGTGCAGTCTGCAAAAGGGGTTCAATCATCGTTGTGCCTCTGGGTCACTCATCGGAAATCGTTTGCACTGAGGCAAGGAGAGAAAGGTCAGAACGCACCGGATCGCAGAGTTTCTTGCTGAGGGCCGCCGCGTTTCTGCATCCGGTTTCGCCGCGCGCCTCGTCACACCGTGCAGCGGTGCACTTCCACCGTCACGTGGACGAGTCCCAAGTCTTGCGGAACCAGGGCCTTATAGTGGTCCGGCGGCTGCGGGTTGTCGGTCACCAGAGCTATATCCGCCGCATAGATGTCCGGCCCGATGCTCCACACGTGCAGGTCTGTGATCCGGTCGGTGCCGTCCGCCTCGATCACTTCCTGCACGCCGTTTCTGATCGCGTCGGGAGCCTGCCTGTCGAGCAACACGTGAGATGTTGCGCAAAGGAGGCCCCATGACCACCGCGAAATCAACAGCGCGCCAACGATGCCCATCGCCGGATCCATCCAGACTGCGCCGAAGTATTTCCCCATCAGCAAGGCAAAAATCGCGAGCAGCGAGGTCAGGCTGTCCGCGAGCACATGCAGGTAAGCCGCGCGCAGGTTGTGGTCACCACTGCCGTGGTGATGATGATTTTGGTGGTGCTTAGGATGGTCGTGCTCATGATGGTGGTGCCGATCCGCCAGAATCAGGACGCTCACACCGTTGACCAGAAGCCCGATCACGGCCACAAAAATTGCGGAGTTGAAGGCAATGGCGACAGGATCAATAAACCGCTGCACGCTCTCGACGGCCATGCCTGCCGCGAACAGGGCAAGCAAGACGGCGCTCGTAAATCCCGCGAGGGCGTTGACCTTGCCGGTCCCGAAGCTGTACCGGGTATCTGCGGCAAACCGCCTGGTGTAGGCGTAGGCCAGGACCGCGATGCCCAGGGCGGTCGCATGCGACGCCATGTGGAGACCGTCCGCGAGCAGCGCCATGGAGCCGAAGGCGACACCCGCCGCAATCTCGACTACCATCGTGACGGCCGTCAGGATGGTGACCGTCAGCGTGCGTCGTTCGCCCGTTCGGACCCGGTCCTGCCCGAAGGTATGCTCATGCATCCAGCCGTTGAGATTGCGCACATGCATGGTGGCTCGTGTTCCTGGTGGATCGGATCATCCGCCCGGTTCCCGAGCGAAGGATCGGTCGATCCACTAAGCTATTGATCTTGGCGGTTGATTCAGCTGGCGAGTGGAACTCATCCGTCAGCATCGAACCCCTATCGCGGCCCTGCGTTCCCCGTTCCGCCGCCCGGGAACGGCAATCCGACCCGTCAATCGTCTTCGATGATGGCGCCTGATGTGCGCCGAACCACCGCATGGGCAGGCGGCGGCGGGAACCGTCGTTTACGCTGTCCCGTTCCCGCAGACGCCCGCAGTCTGAATAGCCCTTTTTCCGCTTGACGGAAACGGTGAACCAAATCTGGACTCCTTCATGGCCGCAACCGGCGATCGATCTTTCGACGACCACGCTCCCGCGCTCACTTACAACAGCCCCCTGGACCGGAAGCTGACGCAGCCGCTGCGGCCGACCACCACGTGGTCGTGAACGACAATGCCGAGCGGGGTGCAGGCGGCGATGACATCCTTGGTGATCGCGATGTCACTCTGCGAGGGGGTCGGATCGCCCGAGGGGTGGTTGTGGACCAGGATCAGTGCCGACGCCCCGAGCTCGAGCGCCCGCTTGACCACCTCGCGGGGATAGAGCGGGGCGGCGTCGACGGTGCCCGGCTGCTGCATCTCGTCCCGGATCAGCCGGTTCTTGCGGTCGAGGTAGAGCACCCGCACCCGCTCGGTCGGCTCATCCGCCATCGTCGCCCGGCAGTAATCAAGCAGCGTGTCCCAGGACGAGATCACCGGCGCCTTGGCGATGCGCTCGCGGAGCACCCGCCGGGCTGTCTCCCGGAACGCCCGGAACAGCACAATCGTCCGCTCGGTGATCCGGGGGTAGCGCTCGAGCCTCTTGGGCTCGGCGGCGAGCACGGCACCGAGGCTGCCGAACTCGGCGAGCAAGGCCTTGGCCAGCGGCTTCACGTCCACCCGGTCGACGGAATAGAACAGCAGCAGTTCGAGCAGCTCGTAATCCGGAAAGGATTCCGGATCGCCGTTGAGAAACCGCTCGCGCAGACGTTTGCGGTGCTCTTTGTGCTGCAGCTCCGGCACGGCCGCCGGGCCGGCCTCGCCGCCGGCCGGGGGGAACAACGAAGCGTCCGCCACTCCCTTGCGCTCGCTCATCACGTCCTCGCCGGCTTGCCCGTTCAGCCGGCCCGGTAGGGCGGCTTGTCCAGGCCGGCCGGCGAGAGGGTGAACACCTCATAGCCGTCGGCGGTGACCCCGATCGAGTGCTCGAACTGGGCCGACAGCGAGCGGTCCTTGGTCACCGCTGTCCAGCCGTCGCTCAGCAGCTTCACCTGCCAGCTGCCGGCGTTGATCATCGGCTCGATGGTGAAGAACATCCCCTCGCGCAGGGTCGGGCCTTCGTCGGGGCGCCCGTAGTGGAGGATGTTGGGGGCGTCGTGGAACACCCGCCCGAGGCCATGGCCGCAGAAGTCGCGGACCACCGAAAACCGCTCGGACTCCACGTAGGTCTGGATGGCAACGCCGATGTCGCCGGTGCTCGCGCCCGGGCGGACAGCACGGATGCCCCGCCACATCGCCTCGAAGGTGACGTCGATCAGCCGCTGCGCCTTCACCCCGCACTGGCCGGCCACATACATCCGGCTGGTGTCGCCATGCCAGCCGTCGACGATCACGGTGACGTCGATGTTGAGGATATCGCCCGGGCGCAGTCGCTTGTCGCCGGGGATGCCGTGGCAGACCACGTTGTTGACCGAGGTGCAGATCGACTTGGGAAAGCCGCGGTAGTTGAGCGGTGCCGGGATCGCGCCGTGGTCGCGGATGAACGCCTCGCAGAGCGCATCCAGCTCGCCGGTGGTCACGCCCGGTCGGACGTGCCCGGTGATCATGTCGAGGGTTTCGGCGGCCAGCCGCCCGGCCCGGCGCATCGCCGCGAAGTCGGCGTCGCCGTGGATCTTGATGGAGCGGCTATGGAGCAGCGCTGCGGATGAGGTCTGATCGTTCATCCGCCGGAGTATGCCACCGTCCGCCCGCGAGCGATAGCACCGCCGGGGCTCCGGCAGCGCCGATCTTGCGCGCGCGGCTGCAGCTCCGCATAGTCCACCGGTCAACCGCGGATCTGCCGCTGATCCCCGCCAAAGGTGAGACCCGACCATGCGCCAATTGCCGTCTGTAATCGGCTCTGTCGCCGCCAGCCTTGCCGTCCTTATGCTCGTGCTGGGCTTGGTGGCCTCGTGGCCACTCAGCGGCCGCGCTCACCCGGCCGACCCCGCCGCGCCGCTCTCCACCATCCTGTTCGGGTCCTGCAATGACCAGAAGCTGCCGCAGGCGCACTGGGAGCCGATGCGGGCCGCCGGACCGGACCTGGTGGTGATGCTGGGCGATAACGTCTACGGCAGCACCCCGCTGGCGGAGAGCACCCCCGAGCTGCCGGCGTTGCGGCAGGCCTATGCGGCGCTTGCCGCCGAGCCGGGGTTCCAGCGGCTGCGCGCCGCCGTGCCCGTGCTGGCGATCTGGGACGACCACGACTACGGCCTCAACGACGGCGGCGGCGACTTCCCCTGGCGGCGCCAGGCCGAGGCCCTGTTCCTCGACTTCTGGCAGGTGCCGGCCGACGATCCGCGCCACCGCCGCGACGGCCTCTACACCGCCGAGACCTTCGGCCCGCCGGGGCAGCGGGTGCAGGTGATCCTGCTCGACACCCGCTCGTTCCGCTCTCCCCTCAAGCCCACCGACGAGCGCAACGCGCCGGGCAAGGAGCGCTACCTCCCCGACCCGGACCCGGCCAAGACCCTGCTCGGCGCAGCACAGTGGGCGTGGCTGGCCGACCGGTTGCGGGAGCCGGCGGACTTGCGGCTGCTCGTCTCGTCGATCCAGGTGCTGGCCGACGGCCACGGCTTCGAGCGCTGGGGCAACCTGCCGGCCGAGCGCGACCGGCTGTTCGCGCTGCTCCGCGACACCCGAGCCGGCGGGGTGGTGCTGCTGTCCGGCGACCGCCACGTCGGCGGCCTCTACCGCCGCGACGACGTGCTGGGCTATCCGCTGATCGAGGTCACCTCGTCCAGCTTCAACCGCCCCTGGCGCGGCAACCGCGAGCCCGGCCCGCACCGGATCGGCACGACCGTGGATGCCGAGAACTTCGGCCGGATCGCCATCGACTGGGACGCCGGCAGCGTGCGCCTCGCCGTCGCCGGCCTCGACGGCAAAGACCTCCGCACGATCGAGATCCCGCTGGCCGAGCTCAGGCCCTGAACCCCGCCACCCGCCGGCGGGCGGGCTGAGCGCTGCGGGTCCCCGGGGCCAGGGGTGGCCCCGGGGGTGGCGGCCCGGTCAGTCGCGTCAGTAGAGGGAGCGGCGAGGGCTGTTCTCGAAGGCGAAGACGAAGTTGAACAGGCCGGTGGCGTTGACGCCGATCGCCGTCTGGGTCACCTGACCGAGGGTGACCCGGAACAGGCCGGTGCCGCCGGTCAGGGCACGCTGGAACGGCACGTTCAGGTCGATCAGCTCCAGACCGTCGCTGGTCAGCATCCGGCTGCCCGGCGCGCTTAAGTCCAGATCGTAGGTCTGGGTGGTCTTCACGAACGGGCCGGTGGGGGTGAAAATCCCGCCGCGGGCTGGATCGCGGCTGTTGCCGATGAAGTGGCCGCTGCAATACCACCGGCCGATCACGTCGTCCGGAAAGGTCGGATCGCCGTTGGCAAACAGGCCGCCGCTCGGATCGGCCTCCAGCACCCCGGCCGGATAGATCACCCCCTGAACCACGAACGAGGCGCCGTAATAGGGGTGCGGCCCGACGTCGGTTGGATCGTCCGGATTCGGTCCTTGCGGACCCAGGAACACCAGCGTGTTGAGGTCACAGGCGACGTTGATCGTCTGATTCGGGGCGGAGCCGGTGGTCGCGGCGGCGCGACCGGCGGTCAGCGACGCCGCGGCGGCAAGAACCGGCGCAGCAAGCGCGCTTCTGACAAAAACACGTCTCGGCAGCTTGGCGATCATCAATGATCTCCCTGTCGTCGTTCTCTGGAAGGACTTCAATATCGAACGCGTTTCTCTCACCGATCCGGACAAAGTTCCATAGCGGCTCCAGGTTCATATTTCGAAGTGTCTTCAATCTGCGAAACAAACTTCGAACTAAGACAGAAATGCGGCGCAAGTGTGATTGTTGGCCCCCCCCGTCGGCCCGGCCGGTGATCGCCGCGCGGGCTGCGGCGCATGGCCGGGTCGCATCGCCCGGTGCGGACGTGCTAAACGCTTCGGCCATGGTCGAGCCGGCACCCGCTGTCCCCGCCCCGCCTGCCGCCGCCGGCGTCGCCGGGTTCGGCTGGACGGCGGCGGCGGCCTTGGTCGTGCTGGCGCTGACGGTGTTCCGGGTCGCGGTGCTGGCGGCGGCCGGCCACACCCTCTATCCCGACGAGGCGCAGTACTGGTCGTGGGCCCAGGACCCGGCCTGGGGCTACTTCTCCAAGCCGCCGCTGATCGCTTGGGCGATCGCCGCGTCGACGGCGGTGTTCGGCGACGGCGAGTTCGGGGTGCGGGTCGCCTCCCCCCTTCTCCACGCCGTGACCGCGCTCGTAATCGGCGCGATCGCCCGGGCGCTCTATGACGACCGGACCGGCTTCTGGGCGGCGGTGGTCTATGCCACCGCGCCGGCGGTGTGGTTCTCGTCAGCGCTGATCTCCACCGACGTGCCGCTGCTCGCCGCCTGGGCGCTCGCCCTGCTCGCGGTGATCCGCCTTCGCGAAGGCGGCCGCGGCGGCTGGGCGGTCGTGCTGGGCGTGGCCGTCGGCCTCGGCCTGCTCGCCAAGTACGCCATGGCCTACTTCGTCGTCGCGACGGCGCTGGTCCTGCTCGTCGACTATCCGGCGCGGCGGGCCCTGCTCGGCGGGAAGGGCGTTGTGGCCCTCCTGATCGCCGCGGCGATGATCGCGCCGAACATCCTCTGGAACCGGGCCCACGACTTCGCCACGGTTGCCCACACCGCCGCCAACGCCAACTGGAGCGCCGACCTGTTCCACGCCGATGAGCTGCTCAAGTTCGTCGGCGACCAGTTCGGGGTGTTCGGCCCGCTGCTGTTCGCCGCGTTTCTGCTGATGCTCGCCCGCCCGGCCACGTGGCGGCACGATCCGCGGGCGGTGCTGCTCGTCCTTTACAGCCTGCCGGTGCTGCTGATCGTCGCCGGTCAGGCCTTCCTGTCCCGCGCCAATGCCAACTGGGCGGTCGCCGCCTACGTCGCCGCCCCGGTGCTGGTGGTCGCCTGGCTGGCGGCGCGCGGCCGCTGGTGGCGGCTGGTGCCGGTCTCGGTGGGGCTGCACAGCGTTGTCGGGATCGTTTTCGCCGCGGTGCTGATCTGGCCCGGGCTGACCGACGCCGTCGGCGCCGGCGCGGCGCTGAAGCGGGTGCGCGGCTGGGACGCGCTCGGCGAGCGGGTCGCCGAAGCCGCCGCAGCGGCACCCTACACCGCGGTCCTCACCAACGACCGCCTGAACCACGCAGCGATCCTCTACTACGCCCGCGGCCGGACCCCGACGGTGCGCGCCTGGGACTACGACGGCGTCCCGCAGCACCACTACGAGCAGTTCGCGCCGCTGACCGCCGACGTGGCCGGGCGGGTGCTGCTGGTCTCGCGCTGGGAACTCAGCCCCGGCGACGATCCGATCCTCCGCCGGTTTGCCGACGTGCGGCCGCTCGGTCAGGTCGACGTGGCGGTCGGCGGCGGCAAGGTCCGCTCCGCCTGGCTCTATGATCTGTCCGGCTTGCGGCCGGTCCCCTGAGCGCGGGGCGCGGCAAGACGATGGCCGACGCGGGTGCTGCGATCACCAAGGACATGACGCTGACCCACGCCGACTTCCGGCGGATCCTTCGGGGCGCCTTCGGGGAGGCCGTGGAGGACCCCGGCGGCGACCGCCTGACGGTGACCCTGGGCGGCGGGCGGATCGAGATCGTCCTCGGCCCCGAACGGCAGCGGCAGATCGCCTTGCTGCGCCTGCCGGCGTGTACGGTGGCGTTGCGTTTCGCCGGCCTCTCCGAGGAGGCTGCCGTGGCCGCCCTGGCCCGGTTCGACCGGGCGTTTCAGCGGGGTGGCGGCTGAGCCCCTGGGGCGCCCTTAACGATCGACGGCGAAGAACGGCAGGAAGTCGACCCGCTGACCCGGCTCGATCCGGGTGAGGTCTTCGGGCAGTTCGGCGAGGCCGTCGGCAGCGACCATTGAGGACAGGATCCCGGCGCCCTCACGGGGAAACCGCTCCGCGACCGGGCCCCCGTCGGGGCCATCGACGATCCGAACCCGAACGTATTCGCGACGTCCCGCCTTCTTTTTGTGGGCGAAGCCGGCGGCAACCGGATACAGCCGGGGTGGTTCTGCCCGGCCGCCGGCGAGACACCGGATCATCGGCCGGGCGATCCGGAAAAACGTGACCATCATCGCCGCCGGATTGCCCGGCAGGCCGATGAACGGCACCCCGCCGATCTGGCCAAGCCCCACCGGGCGGCCCGGCTTGATGGCGAGTTGCCAGAAATGCAGGCTGCCGAGGCTGCGGACCGCCGCCTTGACATGGTCCTCTTCGCCCACCGACATGCCCCCGGAGGTGACAACCAGGTCCCGCCCGCCGGCGGCCGCCGCGAGCCCGTCGCGGATCGTCGCGAAGTCGTCGGCGAGAATGCCGAGGTCGTCCACATCGCAGCCGAGGGCGCTGAGCAGGGCGATCAGCCCGTAGCGGTTGGAGTCATAGATCGCTCCCGGCGGCAGCGGCCGGCCCGGTTCCACCAGCTCATCGCCGGTGGAGACCACCGCCACTTTCAGGGGCCGGAACACCTTCAGGCTCGCCCGGCCGGCCGCCGCGGCGATCGCGACATCCTGGGGGCGAAGCCGGCCGCCGGCGCTCAGCACCGTCGTTCCGGCGGCGATATCCTCGCCGGCCCGGCGGCGGTTGGCGCCTTTGCGGATGCCCGGGCGGATGACCACGTAATCGCGTTCGTCCGTGCAGTCCTCCTGCATCATCACCGTGTCGAAACCGCCGGGCATCGCTGCACCGGTGAAAATGCGCACCGCCTCGCCGCGCGCGCCGCCGCGGCCGAGGGGATGGCCGGCGGCAGCCCGGCCGGTGACCGGCAGGCGGACAGGTTCGTTGCCGGCCACATCGGCGTGGAACACGGCGTAGCCGTCGACGGCGGAGTTGTCGCAGGGCGGCACGTTGGCGGCGGCGATGACATCTTCGGCGAGGATCCGGCCGAGCGCGGCGGCCAGCGGCACGGTTTCCGCCTCCACCACCGTTGTGACCCGCTCCCTAAGCACCGCCAGCGCTTCAGCGACGGTCATCAGCGGCCCGCCGAAGGCAAAGCAGTCGTCAGTGAGCTGCGCCATGGCACTCGAACTCCCCGCACGTCCCGCCGCGTCTTGCCGCGCGACCCGGTTTGGACAATGTAAGCCCGGGTATCGGCAATTCGAAACGGGGAAACGCACCGGCAATGCGGCTGTTCGGGATCGCCGGCACGCGGAACAGCGGCAAGACCACGCTGCTCACCGCGGTCGTCCGGGTCCTCCGGGCCGAAGGGCTTGCCGTCGGCACCGTCAAGGAGGCCGGCCGCGACGTGGACCCGCCAACCCCGGAGGCCGGCCGGATGCTCGCCGCCGGGGCGGTCGAGGCCGCAATTCTAAGCCCGGAGTTTTGGGCGGTGACCGGCGCATCCCCGCCCGGGATCGGTCCGGTTGCGCTGGCCAAACGCCTCGAACCGGTCGATCTGGTTCTGGTGGAAGGCTCGCGGAGCCCCGGTTATCCGCGGCTCGAGGTCTGGCGGCCGGGGCGCGGCCGGGCGCCGCTGTGGCCCGGCGATCGGGATGTGGTGGCGATCGCCAGCGACGGCGAGGTCGGCAGCACGGACCTGCCGGTGTTCGACCTGAACGACATTGCCGCGATCGCAGCCTTCGTGCTCACCGCCGCCGTTCCCCTGCCGTGGCCGAACGCTCAGTGAGAGAGGATCTGGCTCAGGAACAGCCGGGTCCGGTCGCTCTTGGGAGAGTCGAAGAACTCGCTCGGCGAGGCGATTTCAACGATCGCCCCCTCGTCCATGAACACCATGGTATCGGCGACGGTCTTGGCAAAGCCCATCTCATGGGTAACGCAGATCATCGTCATCCCGGCCTCGGCGAGTTCGACCATTACATCGAGGACTTCCTTGATCATCTCGGGATCGAGCGCAGAGGTGGGCTCGTCGAACAGCATGATCTGCGGCTGCATGCACAGCGAGCGGGCGATCGCCACCCGCTGCTGCTGGCCGCCGGAGAGCTGCAGCGGATATTTTGCCGCCTGCTCAGGGATCTTGACCCGCTCCAGGTAGTTCATGGCGATCTCGATCGCCTCTTTCTTTGGCATCTTCTTGACCCAGATCGGCGAGAGGGTCAGGTTGTCGAGCACGGTCAGATGCGGGAACAGATTGAACTGCTGAAAGACCATACCGACGTTCTTGCGGATCGCTTCGATCGCCTTGACGTTGGTGGTCAGCTCGATGCCGTTGACGACGATGTGGCCGCTCTGATGCTCTTCCAGCGCATTGATGCAGCGGATCATCGTCGACTTGCCGGAGCCGGACGGCCCGCAAACGACGATCCGCTCGCCGCGGTGGACGGTCAGGTCGATGTCCTTGAGCACGTGGAAGGCGCCGAACCACTTGTTCACCCCTTCCATGGTGATGGCGATTTCGGTGCCGGCCTTGTGGGCCCTGGTCTTGGCGGCATCGTTCATGACGACGGCGGGTCTCCCCTTTGGGGGTCAGCGGCCCTTGTGGCCGGTTTCGAGGCGACGCTCGAGATAAAGGCTGTAGCGCGACATGAAGAAGCAGAATCCCCAGTAGATCATCGCCGCGAAAAGATAGCTCTCGACGTAGAAAGGACGCCACGGCGGATCGGTGAGCGCGGTTTTGGCGGTGCTCAGCAGGTCGAACAGGCCGATGACGATCACCAGCGAAGTATCCTTGAACATGCTGATGAACTGGTTGACGATCGGCGGGATGGCGACTTTCAGCGCCTGCGGCAGGACAATCAGCCCGGTCTTCTGCCAGTAGGAGAGGCCAAGCGCCTCGGCGGCCTCGTACTGGCCGCGGGGAACCGACTGCAGCCCGCCGCGGATTGCCTCGGCCAGGTATGCGGCCGTGAACAGGATGATCCCCACCTGGGCGCGCAGCAGCTTGTCGATGGTTACGCCTTCGGGCAGGAACAGCGGAAACATCACCGAGGCCATGAACAGCACGCTGATCAGCGGCACCCCGCGGATCAGTTCGATGAACGCCACAGAGACGGCACGGATCGCCGGCAATTCCGAGCGCCGCCCGAGCGCAAGCAGCACCGCCAGCGGAAAGGAGAAGGTGAGGCCGACCGTGGCGAGGATCAGGGTGAGCGGCAGCCCGCCCCACTCGGAGTGGTCCACATAGGTCAGGCCGAACACGCCGCCCCACATCAGCACCCCGCAGACCGCCGCGATGCCTGCCCACATCGGTGCCAGCCACCAGTGCCAGAGGCGGGGATTGCAGCTGAGCACGAGGCCGATCAGGAAGATCGCTACGGCCAGCAACGGCCGCCAGTGTTCGTCGTACGGATAGAGACCGAACAGGATGAAGCGGTGTTTGGCGTCGATCAGCGCCCAGCATGCGCCGTCGGCGTCACGGCAAATTTGCGGGTCGTCCGCCGTCCACACCGCGCTGAGCAGCGCCCAGTCGACGAAGGGCGGCACGATGTACCACAACAACAGGAGGCAGAGCAGGGTCAGAATGGTGTTGGAGACGTTGTTGAACAGGTGCCGGCGCGGCCAGTCGAAAACCAGCATCGTCCAGGCCGGCAGGACCGTCTTCGGTTCCGCTTCGGCCCCCGGTTCTTCCTCGCGGGCATACAGCGCTTCGGGAGGGATGCGATCGTCCTCGCGGGCCACGGGCTTCACCGGCCCCCCTGCAGCGCGATTTTGCGGTTGTACCAGTTCATGAACGCCGAAATCGACAGGCTCACGGTAAGGTAGACAGCCATGATGATGGCGATGCCCTCCACCGCCTGCCCGGTCTGGTTAATGGCGGTGTTGGCGACGCTGACGATGTCCGGAAAGCCGATCGCCACGGCCAGCGAAGAGTTCTTCGTCAGGTTGAGGTACTGGCTGGTGAGCGGCGGAATGATCACCCGCAGCGCCTGGGGCAGGAGGATCAGCCGCATGACCAAGCCCCGGCTCAGCCCGAGCGCAAGGCCGGCTTCGGTCTGGCCACGGGAAACGGACAGGATGCCGCCGCGGACGATTTCGGCAATGAACGTGCCCGTATACAGCGTCAGGCCAAGAAGCAGCGCGGTGAACTCGGGGGTAAGGACCTCTCCGCCCCGGAAGTTGAAACCACGCAACTCCGGGGCATCGACGGCGGTCGGAGCACCCCCGAGCAGATAGGCAACAACGGGCAGGCCGAGGATCAGCAGCAGACTGATCCGCAACACGGGAAACGGCTGGCCGGTGCGCTCCTGACGCCTGCGGGCCCACCGCGCCAGGACCACGGTCCCGAGGACGCCGACGGCAAGGGCGGCAAGCACCAGCGTATAGGCCGGGTCCCAGGCGGGGACAGGGTAGTACAGACCCCGGTTGGACAGATAGACGTCCGGCAGGAATTCGAGCGCCTGACGCGGCCCGGGCAGGCCCTCGGTGATCACCGCATACCAGAAGAACAGTTGGAGCAGGATGGGGATGTTGCGCAGGGTCTCCACATAAACGGTGGCAAACTGGGCGACCAGCCAGTTGGAGGACAGCCGGGCCACCCCGGCGATGGTGCCGAGGATCGTCGCCAGGACGATCCCGATGAGCGCCACCTTGATGGTGTTGAGCACACCGACGATCAGCACCCGGAGGTAGGTGTCGGCGGCGGAGTACCCGATCATGCTCTCGCTCACCGCGAACCCGGCCTCGCGATCGAGAAAGCCGAAGCCGGTGGCGATGTTGCGGGTCTCCAGGTTTTCGAGCGTATTGCCGACCAGATAGACGGCGAGGAGGATCACCCCGCCGATGACGACCACCTGGGCAAGGAGACCCCGGACGCGGACATCATTCCACCAAGCGCCCTGAACCCGGGTCCCACCAGTCCCCCGCGATGGTGTCGACTGGGACGAACGCGCCATTACCGGCTCACCGCATCGCCACGCCGCCGCATCCGGGCATGACCGCGGCAAACGCCCGGGGACGCGCCCGTTGCGATCACCACCGGATACGGCGTCACGGGCTTGTCAGCGGATCGGCGGCGCGTACATCAAACCGCCGTTTGTCCAGAGCGCGTTCAGGCCCCGCGGCAGTTCCAGTTTCGACTCCTCACCAACGTTGCGCTCGAACATCTGGCCGTAATTGCCGACCTGCTTGATCGCATTATAGGCCCACTTGTTGTCCAGGCCGAGCTTTTGCCCCATGTCGCCCGAGACCCCCAACAGCCGCTGGATCGCCGGATTCTTGCTCTCCAGCATCTCATCGACGTTTTCGGACGTGACACCCCGCTCCTCGGCGTCGATGAGCGCGAACAGCGTCCATTTGACGATGTCGAACCACTGATCGTCGCCGTGACGGACCACCGGGCCGAGGGGTTCCTTGGAAATGATTTCGGGAAGGATCTCGTAGTCCGCGGGATTCGGCGTATCGTTGGCGCGGATTGCCGCCAGCTGCGATGCATCCGAGGTCAGCGCATCACAACGGCCGGACACGAATGCATTGGTGACTTCCTTGAAATCCTCGATCGTGACCGGATTGAGTTCCATCTCGTTGGCGCGGAAATAGTCGGCCAGGTTGAGCTCGGTGGTCGTTCCGGTCTGAACGCAGACGGTAGCGCCGGACAGTTCCCTGGCGCTTTCCACCCCGAGCGCCTTGGGGATCAGGAAGCCCTGGCCGTCGTAATAGTTGATCCCGGTGAAATTGAGCCCGAGGTCGGTGTCGCGCGACAGCGTCCAGGTGGTGTTGCGGACGAGCAGGTCGACCTCCCCGGACTGAAGGGCCGTGAACCGCTGCTGCGCGGTGAGCGAGACGAACTTGACCTTTTCGGCATCGCCGGTCACCGCTGCGGCGACTGCCCGGCAGGTGTCGGCGTCGAGCCCACGAAACACCCCTTTGTCGTCTGGGGCGGCAAAACCGAACAGGCCGGTGTGAACCCCGCAGATCACCTCACCGCGGGCCTTGACCGCGTCAAAGGTTTCGCCGGCCTCGGCATCGGGTGCAGCCAGCGCGACGACGAAAGCGATGGCAGCGGCACGGAAAGCGTTCATCAGCATGTCTCCCAAGAGCAGTCTTCGGCGGATCGGAGGCCCATTTTCCTCGAACGGACTTGCCGACTATAGTGACCGGAATAGCCGCTGTCCGCAACCGCCGAAGTCCCACCCCATGCTGCTGCAAATGCTTGCGAAAGCTCAGAAATTGGGCAACCGTTCAACCCCTGTGCCCTGCCGATGATTGAAATTGAGAAGATCAGCCACCGGTTCGGGGACCATCTGGTCCTCGCCGACATCGATGTTGCGCTGACCGAACGGCGGGTGGGTATCGTTGGCGCCAACGGGTCGGGCAAGAGCACTTTGGCCCGCCTGCTCAACGGCCTTCTGCTGCCCGATCACGGCCGGGTCCGGGTCAACGGCCTCGACACCCGCGCTGACCCGAAGAGTGTCCGCCGGCGGGTCGGGTTCATCTTCCAGGACCCGGACGCCCAGATCGTCATGCCGCTGGTCGAGGAGGACATCGCCTTCGGGCTCCGCAACCGGCGGCTCGACAAAGCCGAGATCGACCGGCGGGTCACGGCGATCCTCGGCCGCTACGGGCTGGAGGCCCTGCGATACCGTCCCTGCCACACGCTCAGCGGCGGCGAGAAGCAGTTGCTGGCGCTGTCGGGGATCCTTGTGACCGAGCCCGAGTGGCTGGTGTTCGACGAACCCACCACTCAGCTCGACCTGCGCAACCGGCGAATGATCGCCGAGACCATTGCCGGACTGTCGACCCCGGCCGTGGTGATCAGCCATGATCTCGATCTCTTCGGCGGGTTCGACCGGGTGCTGGTCCTCGACAGCGGCCGCCTGGTGGCCGACGACACCCCGGCCGCGGCGATCCGCGCCTATCTCCGGCTCATGGCCGGCTGAGAGCGACCGGCAGAGATGACCATCGGCCTGTTCGTTGCTGCCGATACGCCCCTGCACCGCCTGGCGGCGCCGGTCAAGCTCGCCGGACTCGTTGCCGCCGGGGCCACGGTTTTCCTCATCGACGATCCGCTCTGGCTCGCCGGCGCCGTCGCCAGCGCCGGGCTCCTGCTCGCCAGCACCCGGGCACCGCTCGCTGAGACCGCCCGGCAGCTCCGCCCGGCGGCGATCCTTCTCGCCGTCCTGTTCCTGGCCCACGGGCTGTTCACCTCCTGGGTACAGGGGCTGGTGGTGGTCCAGCGGTTCGCCGTCCTGCTGACGGTCGCTCTGGCCGTCACCTGTTCGACCCGGGTCTCGGAGATGACCGACGCGCTGGAACGGGCCCTGGCACCTCTGGCTCCCCTCGGCGTCGATCCCGCCAAGGTTGGCCTTGCGATCAGCCTCGCCATCCGCTTCATTCCGGTGCTGATCGATCAGGCTCTGGAAATCCGCGATGCCCAGCGGGCCCGCGGTCTCGACCGCAATCTGATTGCTCTGACGATGCCGCTGTTGGTCAAGACGCTCCGCCTGGCCGACCAGCTCACCGAGGCGATCGAGGCCCGCGGCTGGGACCCGGAGCCGCCCGCCGGCGAGAGCCGGCGAGAGGGGGGGCCATCGGCCGGTGGCGCAGCCGCAAAGTCGGACGCCGGCCCGCCGTCGGGCAAGGCAGACTGCCCCGGCGCTCACCACCGGGGCTGAAGGAGGGAAGCCGTGACCGCCCTGACAACCCGCGATATCGTCCTGATCGCGCTCTTTACCGCCGTGACCGCGGGTCTTGGCGCGTTTCCGCCGGTCACCCTGGCAGCCGGCGTTCCGATAACCGCCCAGACCCTTGGCGTGATGCTCGCGGGTGGCATTCTTGGCGCCGTCCGCGGTGGCCTCGCGATCCTGCTGTTCATCGTCCTGGTCGCTGTCGGCGTGCCGATCCTGGCCGGGGGGCGGGGCGGCTTCGGCATGCTGCTCGGCCCGAGCGGCGGCTTCCTCCTCGCCTGGCCGGTGACCGCATTTCTGATCGGCCTCGCCGTTGAGCGGCTGTGGTCACGTCTGACGTTCTGGCACGCGCTGGCCGTCAACCTCCTGATCGGGATCGGCGTCCTCTATGCCTGCGGCGTTCCGTGGATGGCCATGGCAGCCAGCATGCCTCTCGATGCCGCGGCGGTCATCGCTGCCGGATTCATCCCCGGGGACATCATCAAGGCGGCGCTCGCTGCCTTTGTGGTTGTCACCCTGAAGCGCAGCTATCCGATCATCTCGACGGTGCAGCGCTGAACCGGCGTTCGGGCCTCCGCCTGACGGCCCGCCGCCGAAGTGGCGGCGGGACGGGAGCGACTTACACCCGCTTGGCGAGCAGGCCCTTGATTTCGGCGATCGCCTTGCCCGGGTTCAGATGCTTCGGGCAGGTGCTGGTGCAGTTCATGATCGTGTGGCAGCGATACAGCCGGTAGGGATCGTTCAGGGCGTCGAGGCGCTCGCCGGTCGCTTCGTCGCGGCTGTCGGCGATCCAGCGGTAGGCCTGGAGGAGGATCGCCGGCCCCAGATACCGGTCACCGTTCCACCAGTAGCTGGGACAGCTGGTCTGACAGCAGAAGCAGAGGATGCATTCCCACAGGCCGTCGAGACGGGCCCGCTCCTCCGGGCTCTGCAGACGCTCGCCCGCCGGCGGCGGGGTTTCGGCCTGGAGCCATGGTTCGATCGCCCGGTATTGCGCGTAAGGAACGGACAAATCGCAAACCAGGTCCTTCACCACCGGCAGATGCGGCAAGGGAAAGATCTTGACGTCGCCCTCGATGTCTTCGATCGCCTTGGTGCAGGCGAGGGTGTTGACCCCGTCGATATTGAAGGCGCAGGACCCGCACACGCCCTCCCGGCAGGACCGGCGGAAGGTGAGGGTCTGATCGATCTCATTTTTGATTTTGATCAGCGCGTCGAGGACCATGGGCCCGCAAGCGTCGAGATCGACTTCGAACCGGTCCAGCCGCGGGTTCTGCCCGGATTCCGGGTCCCAGCGGTAAACCTGGAAGGTCCGGGTTCGGGTGGCGCCGGCCGGCGCCGGATAGGTTTTACCCGGGCGAATTTTCGAGTTCGCGGGGAGGGTGAATTCGGCCATGGCGTGCTCCTCAGGATCCCCGGCTCAGTAGACCCGCGTCACCGGCTCGATGTACTTGGCTTCGTTGGTCAGCGTGTAGCTATGCACCGGCCGGTAATCCATGGTGACTTGGCCCTGATCGTCGCACCAGGAGAGCGAGTGCTTCATCCAGGTGGCATCGTCCCGGTCCGGATAGTCTTCCCGCGCATGGGCGCCGCGGCTTTCCTTGCGCGCCTCCGCCGAGTAGAGGGAGGTGGCGGCACAGGCCATCAGGTTTTCCAGCTCGAGCGCCTCGACCAGGTCCGAATTCCAGATCAAGGAGCGATCCGCCAGCTTGATGTCGCTGATCGAGGCCCAGATTTCGCCGATCCGCCGGCAACCTTCATCCAACACATCCTGGTTGCGGAACACCGCAGCGTTGCTTTGCATGGTCCGCTGCATGTCCAGGCGGATCTCGGCGGTCGGACGGGACCCGTTGGCGTGGCGCAGACGATCCAGGCGAGACAGCGCCCGATCGGCGGAATCCTTCGGCAGCGGCGGGTGAGACGAGCCCGGCTTGATTTTCTCGGCGCAGCGCAACGCGACGGCCCGGCCGAACACCACCAGGTCAAGCAATGAGTTGGTGCCAAGGCGGTTGGCGCCGTGGACGGACGCCGAAGCACACTCCCCGGCCGCGTACAGGCCCGGGCAGATGGCATCGGCATCGCCATTGCGGGGGTTGATGACTTCGCCGTGATAGTTCGTGGGAATGCCGCCCATGTTGTAATGGACCGTGGGAAGCACCGGGATCGGTTCCTTGGTGGCATCCACCCCGGCGAAGATCTTCGCCGTCTCGGTGATACCCGGGAGCCGTTCCCACAGAACGTCCGCGCCGAGATGCTCGAGGTGCAGATGGATGTGATCGTTGTCGGGCCCGACCCCGCGCCCTTCGCGGATTTCCACGGTCATCGAACGGCTGACGACATCGCGGGACGCCAGGTCCTTGGCGGTCGGTGCGTACCGTTCCATGAACCGTTCGCCGGCGCTGTTGGTCAGATAACCGCCTTCGCCGCGCGCCCCTTCGGTGATCAGGCAGCCGGAGCCATAGATCCCCGTCGGGTGGAACTGGATGAACTCGTGGTCCTGAACGGGCAGGCCCGCCCTCAACACCATGGCGTTGCCATCGCCGGTGCAGGTATGGGCCGAGGTGCAGGAGAAGTAAGCCCGGCCGTAGCCGCCGGTGGCGAACACCACACCATGGGACTGGAAGCGGTGGATCGTCCCGTCGTCCAGGTTCCAGGCGACGACGCCGCGGCAGGCGCCTTCATCGTCCATGATCAGGTCGATGGCGAAGTACTCAACGAAAAACTCGGCGTCGTGCTTGAGGGCCTGTTGATACAGGGTGTGGAGGATGGCGTGGCCGGTGCGATCGGCAGCGGCGCAGGCGCGCTGGACCGGGGCTTCGCCGAAGTTCCGCATATGACCGCCGAACGGCCGCTGGTAAATTTTGCCTTCAGGAGTCCGGGAGAACGGCACTCCGAAATGCTCCAGCTCGAGCACCGCCGGCACCGCCTGGCGGCACATGTACTCGATGGCATCCTGGTCGCCGAGCCAGTCGGAGCCCTTGACGGTGTCGTACATGTGCCATTCCCAGCTGTCCTCGGCCATGTTGCCGAGCGCCGCGCCGATCCCGCCCTGAGCGGCAACGGTGTGGCTGCGTGTGGGAAAGACCTTGGTGATGCAGGCTGTCTTGAGGCCGGCTGCGGCCAGCCCCATGGTTGCCCGAAGGCCGGCGCCGCCGGCGCCAACCACCACCACGTCATAGGAATGATCGATGATATCGTAGCTCGTCATGTTCGCTGCTCAGCTCCCAACCACTATCCGCAAGATGGCCAGCGCGCAGGAGGCCGCAAGGACGAAAAGCAGCAGTTTCATGACGAGCAGGGTCGTCATTTTTGCCCCTTCGCCGGCAACGTAGTCCTCGATCACCACCTGCATGCCAAGCATGGCGTGGTAGTAGAGCACACCCATCAGCAGCAGCATCAGCAGGCCGTTGCCGAACTGGCCGAGCCACGCCCGAAATGTCTCATAATCGGCCCCCACCAGCGCGGTGACGCTGAAGGCGAACCACAGGCTGAGCGGGACCAGAGCGATCGCCGTGATCCGCTGCGCGCGCCAGTGGTGGACGCCTTCCTTAGCCGAGCCGAGACCGCGGACCCGGCCGAGCGAGGAGCGCATTTCCATCCTCATCCTCCCAAGGTTTGAGTGATCAGGCGTAGGCGGCGATCAGGGCGATCACCCATAGCACCACGCTTGCCGCCAGCATCACCACCCCCGACTGTTTCAACTGCGGAATCTCAAAGCCCCAGCCGAAATCCCAGGCCAGATGGCGGATGCCGTTGCAGAGGTGATAGAACAGCCCGAACGCGAACGCCCACAGCAGCACATGGCCGATCCACGAGCCGAGGAACCCCTGAACCGTGGCGAATTCCTCAGGGCCGTAAGCGGCAGCGACGAGCCACCACGTGAGCAGCAACGTGCCGATGACCAGAGCAACGCCAGTGATGCGATGCAGGATCGACAGCACCGAAGTGATCTGCGGCCGGTAGACCTGGAGGTGAGGGGAAAGCGGACGGTTTGCGGTGGACATGGGGATTTCCCTTGTGAGCGTTCATCTTTCCGCACTTGCGAAGGCGAAGGGTACATCCGAATGCGCGCATTCGTCAACGTTCGCGCCTGCACAATTCCCGTTAACAGCCAACGCGCAACAATCGCAACGACCGGGCAGCGCGGACGCAACGAACAAACTGGTTTGGGGCGACGGAGGCGGCTGCGAGCCGCCTGAGGCGAGAGGCCGGCCCGCTCAGCGAGCCTGGGGATCAACCGCTGGTCGAGGGCTTCGCAGATGTGGTTGCCCCGGGGGCAACGGGCACGCCGTCGGCGAAGGTCACCCAGTCGGGCTTGGTCGCGCAGAAATAGGCCCCATCGGGAGAGAAGGCGAAATCCTCGATCAGAGCGCCGGCCACACCGACCCGTCCGGGCAGGAATTCGGCCTCCCACCAGACGGTGACCCCGCAGGTTTCGCAAAACCGGTAATCGATCCACCGCCCTTTGTCGGACAGGCGCCGGTAGACCCGTGGCGATCCTTGCCGGTCCAGCACCTGGCCGGCGGCAAAGTAGGCGCTCATCCCGAATGCCGAGCCGGTCCGGCTCTGGCAATTGCGACAGGCACATACCGCCTGAAACGCCGGCTCACCGCGAAGCCTCACGGAAACGCCACCACAGGAGCAGGCCGCTCGGCGGGTCGAATCGCTGTTCAGAGGTCGATCCTTCCGCCCTTCGGTCCGGCCGCTGCGTCACACGCCATGGTTTCAGTGACGCAGCTCGCGCGCAGCCAGATCCAACCACGCCGCCGTGTCCGGATCCACCAGAGGGATCAGCAGCCTTCGCACCCGGGCATGATAGGCATTCAGCCAGGCCCGCTCGGCCGGGGACAGCAACGACGGCTCAACAAGTCGCAGGTCGATCGGGGCCAGCGTCAACGTCTCGAAACCGAGCAGGGGTCGCTCGCCGCCCGGTGGCGATCCGACGGGGATGACCGTGACCAGGTTCTCGATGCGGATGCCGTAGGCACCAAGCTTGTAGTAGCCGGGTTCGTTGGAGATCACCATTCCCGGCTCGAGGGGCACCCGGTTCGGCAGCTTGGCGATGCGCTGCGGACCCTCATGGACGTTCAGATAATGACCGACCCCATGACCCGTGCCATGATCGTAATCCAGGCCGGCCTGCCACAGGGGCAGGCGCGCCAGAGTGTCGATCTGCGGCCCGGTGGTGCCTTTGGGAAAGCGCGCCGTGGCGATGGCGATGTGGCCCTTGAGCACCAGGGTGAAGCGCGCCCGCATCTCGTCGGTCGGTGTGCCGATCGCGACTGTCCGGGTCACGTCGGTGGTCCCGTCCGGATACTGACCGCCGGAGTCGACGAGATAGAGCGTATGCGGGCGCAGCGGCTGATCGGACTCCGGCATCGCCCGGTAATGGACGATCGCAGCGTTGCCGCCAGCGGCTGAGATCGTCGCGAAACTGGGCCCGCAATAGTTCGCGCTCTCCTGGCGGAACGCCTCCAGCCGCTCGGCCGCGGCCACTTCCGTCACCTGACCGTCGGCAGCCGCCACGTCAAGCCAGTGCAGAAAGCGGCACAGCGCCGCCCCGTCGCGGCGGTGGGCCGCCCGGATGCCGTCCAGTTCCACCTTCTGTTTGCGGGCTTTCGGCAACGCGCAAGGATCGCTGCCCGGCAGAACGTTGGCGCCGGCTTCCTTCAAGCGCTGAACCACCCAGGCTGGCGTGGCTTCGGTCATGAACCGGACGCGCCGCCGTTCGCTGCCGAGCGCGTCGAGCGCGGCTGCGAACGCTTCTGGCGCAGCGACTGTGACCTCGTCGCCGAGATGGGCGCGGACGCCGCGGGCCAGCTTGCGGGGATCGACGAACAGGCTGACCGAAGCGTCAGCGCGCAGGATCGCAAAGGCAAGCGTCACCGGCGTGTAGGGAACTTCGCCGCCGCGGATGTTGAGCAGCCAGGCGATCGCGTCCGGGGCCGAGAGGATCGCCGCATCCTGGCGGTCCCGGCGCAGCATCTCGGCGATTTCCTCGCGCTTCTCCCGCGCAGAACGACCGGCGAACCGCTCAGGATGAATGGTGATCGGCGCGAATGGCGGCAGCGGCCGATCCTTCCAGACGGCGTCAACCGGGTTGTCCCTGACCGCGATGAGCCGCGCACCGGCGCGGGCGCAGGCCGCCGCATAAGCCTCGACCTGCGCCTGCGTGTGCAGCCACGGGTCGTATCCCAAGCGGTCGCCGAACTCGAGGTTCATGGCAATCCAGTCCGCCGGCGGCGCATCGATCAGATGGTGCAGCTGCCAGTCGCCGGTATCCACCTGGCGGGCTGCCTGAACGGTGTAGCGACCGTCGACGAAGAGAGCAGCGCGTTCGTGGAGCACCACCGCCACCCCGGCCGAACCGGCAAATCCGGTGAGCCAGGCGAGCCGCTCCTCACACGCTGGCAGTTGTTCGCTCTGATGGGCATCGGCATGGGGGACGATCAGGCCATCAAGCCCGATCCGGCGCATCTCCGCGCGGAGCGCGCCGAGATGGCTGCGGACCTCCCGCGGACTTGGCGGGTTTGCCACCGCCCGCCGGTGGTCGTCGACAAGCCGCTGCAGGTGCCGGCGCAGCGCCAGATTTGGCCTGGGCGCGATCAGACGCATCCAGGCACTGCCGTTGCGGCCGGGCGCCGATGCCACCCCGGCGGCGATTTCCTCCACCTCGGTCACCGACAGACCGACACCATGCTCGGCGAGCAAATCGCGGATGCGATCGCTTTCCGTATGCTCGATCAGATCCATCGTTCCGAACGCCCTGAAATTTCCCCAGTCTTTCGAAGGTAATCACCCGGTCCGCCGCCTGCAATTGCGAATGACCGCGGCCGGCGAAAAAAACGGTGGATTTTCAGACGCTTGCAATCCACCCCTGGTCATGCCCCCGATCTCGATCGGGCCTGCGTTCACGCGCTTGCGGTCGTCCCGGCTCTCGTCCTCAAGCGATCCGGCCTGACCACTCTCCGGAACCCGGGTCAGGACTCCTCGTCCTCCTTCATCCGGCGAAAACCCCGGTCGCGCATGCAAGCCGTGAACAGGTCCTCGCGCCGCCGGGCGGCATCGAACCGGGCCAGCTTGGTCTGGAGCGTCGTCGACCGCCCGAACTGATTCTGCAGGTCGGGCTGGTAGAGGGTCCGGTATTCCCGTTCAGCCTTGGTTTCCGCCAGCCGGCGGCATTCGTCCCGATGATTTTCCCAAACCTCTTCGGCAATCGCCGGGTTCTCCCACCGGAAGTCGGGCTCCTCCAGCTGGAACAGCCCCGAGTTGCAGCCGCTCAGCCAGCCGGCAGCGCCGAGGACCACGGCGGCGATCACAGCGTTTTTCACGACGCCCCCTTCACCCGTTCAAAGTCCGCTCTCCGCGTCCGGCGCCAGGCAGCGACGCAGGAAGGCGGCCACGTCCGGACGGTCCCATTCAGCCGTACCGACGATACGGCCGACTTCCCGGCCATCGGCAGCAATCAACACTGTCGTCGGCAGTCCGGCGAGGCGGAGTTGCGCCGCCAGCCGGCCGCGAACGTCAAGGTACACCTCCAGATGACGGATGTCGTTGCGTTCGAAAAACGCCTCCACCACTGGGCTGCCTTCAAAATCCTCGGAGATCGCAATCACGTCCACAGCCGAGCCGGCGAGGTCCGCGCGCAGGCGATCGAGCGCCGACATCTCGCGAACGCACGGCGGACACCAGGTGGCCCAGAAATTCACGACCAATCCGCGACCGCGAAGGTCGGCGAGGTCACGTTCACTCTCTTCGGCGTCGGTGAAGGTGCCGGTGACGATGCCCTCGGTCGCCGGCGGCTGCAACGCTGTCAGGTCTTCAGGCAGATCGTCGCAGCGGTCGGCCGCAACGCTTGCAACCGTAGTGGCAATCAGGACAATCGCGGCGGCCAGGGCGGTGATGCCGCGCCTGACCGAAGATGCCGAACCGAATCGACCCACCCTTACACCTCCGTCCGGAAGGAACTGCCAGCCGTGACCAGTGAACCCGACCGCGACGCCCCGCCGAATGCACCGCCCGCCAACCCGTCGCCCAGCGCCATCTGGGGGGGACGCTTCGCCGCTGGCCCCGCGGCGGTCATGGAAGCCATCAATGCCTCGATTGATGTGGATCGCCGCTTATGGAGCGAAGATCTCAAAGCGTCGCGAGCGCATTGTACGATGCTGGTCCACCAGGGGATCATACCGGCAGAGGACGGCGAGGCAATTCTGTCCGGCCTTGCGATCATCGAGGAGGAAATCCGCTCCGGCCGGTTTGAGTTCAGTCGCAGCCTGGAAGACATTCATATGAATGTCGAGGGCCGGCTTGCCGAGCTGATCGGCGATGCCGCCGGCCGGCTGCACACCGCCCGATCCCGCAATGACCAGGTCGCCACCGATTTCCGGCTCTGGGTTCGCGCCGCCACCGATCGTCTGGATGCCGGCTGCCGCGACCTGCAACGCGCACTGATCGAGCAGGCGGCCGCCCACGCCGACACGATCATGCCCGGCTTTACCCATCTCCAGGCGGCGCAGCCGGTGACCCTCGGTCATCATCTGCTGGCCTACGTGGAGATGCTTGGCCGGGACCGCGGGCGGCTTGCCGACGCCCGCCGCCGCCTCAACGAATGCCCGCTCGGCGCCGCCGCCCTCGCCGGAACCGCCTTCCCCATTGACCCGGACATCACCGCCTCGGCGCTCGGCTTCGACCGGCCGTGTGGCAATTCCCTCGATGCGGTCTCCGCCCGCGATTTTGCGCTGGAGTTCCTCGCCGCCGGATCGATCCTGGCGATCCACCTCTCGCGCCTTGCCGAGGAAATCGTGCTCTGGTCCTCGGAGCGCTTCGGCTTCGTGCAGCTTCGCGGCGCGTTTGGCTCCGGCTCGTCG
>CAYVUM010000012.1:0-47180 GCA_964454795.1 uncultured Rhodospirillaceae bacterium | reverse complement strand
CTATTGGGAGGCGACCCGCTCTAGTCATCGCCGGGCGGGGCCGCGCCCGCCATGGCGGCAACTCCGGGGACGATGCCCGGGGAGTCGGCGATGGCGGTCGCACCGGATCGGTCATCGGGCGCAACCGGCGTCGGCCCACGGAGACGAAAGCAACGACAATGCCCGATGCCAGCGTCCTGATCAATGGATGGGAGAGACTTTGATGTCCGGCCCAGAGCGCGGTTCGCAACGGGTGTTTCTGTCTCCGGAGCGGTTCAAGGCGATTCTGTTCGACATGGACGGGGTTATCACCAACACCGCCGTGGCCCACGCCGCCGCCTGGAAGCGGATGTTCGATGAGTTCCTGGAGACCCGTGAGGGCAAGGCCTTCACGCCGTTCGACGCCGGGGCGGACTATCTGACCTACGTCGACGGCAAGCCCCGCTACGAAGGCGTTGAGAGCTTTCTGGCTTCCCGCAACATCGAACTGCCGTGGGGAGATCCCGGGGGAGATCCCGGGGACGATCCAGAGACGGATACCATCTGCGGCCTTGGCAACCGGAAAAATCGTTACTTCCACCGCTGGCTGGACGAGAACACGGTCTGCACGTTCGGGCCGGCGATCGCTCTGATCCGGGCGGCGCGCCATGCCGGGATCAGGGTCGCGGTATTCTCGTCCAGCCGGAACTGCGAGCGCGTTCTGGAAAACGCCGGCATCCTCGAGCTGTTCGACGCCCGGGTAGATGGTACCGACGTGGCCCGGCTGGGCCTCGCCGGCAAGCCCGAGCCCGCGATCATGATCGAGGCGAGTGCGCGGCTCGGCGTGCCCCCGGCCGAGGCCGTGGTGGTCGAGGACGCCATTTCCGGGGTCGAAGCCGGCGCCAAGGGCCGCTTTGGCCTGGTCATCGGCGTTAACCGCGCCGGGAAGCCCGAACACGCCGAAGCGTTGAACACCCATGGCGCCGACGTGGTCGTCGACGATCTGGCGCATGTCACCATTCCGGGGGTGACGGACTCGGATACGATCCGGAGCGATCAAAGAACGCCCGGATGGTCGCTGGTGTATGACGGGTATGTTCCCGGGCAGGAGGGGCTGCGCGAAAGCCTCTGTGCCCTTGGCAACGGCTATTTTGTGACCCGCGGCGCCGCGCCGGACGCCCGCGCCGGCGATGTCCACTATCCCGGGACCTACCTTGCCGGCGGCTACAACCGGCTCACCTCGACGGTGTCCGGCCGCGACATCGAGAACGAGGACCTGGTCAACATTCCCAACTGGCTGCCGCTCACCATGCGGATTGACGGCGCCAGGTGGCTGCAGCCCGACCGGGTCGAATACCGCGACTATCATCAGGAGCTGGATCTGCGCGACGGGCTGCTGCTGCGCACCCTCCGGTTTGAGGACACCGAGGGGCGGATCACCCGCTGGCAGGAACGGCGCTTCGTCAGCATGGCGGATCCCCACACCGCGGCGCTCAGCGTGACCCTGACCGCGGAGAACTGGTCCGGGCGCCTCACCCTTCGCTCCGAACTCGATGGCAGCGTGACCAACGACGGCGTGGCCCGCTATCGCGCCCTCGAGGGCCGTCATCTGGAGACGGTCGCCACCGGCCAGCCCGACGAGGATGTGATCATGATCCGCAGCCGCCTCGTTCAGTCGCGGCTGGAGGTGGCACAGGCGGCCCGCACCCGGCTCTATCGCTATGGCGACGAGATCAACGGCGAACGTCGGACCGAACAGCTCGCCGATGTCACGGCCCAGGAACTGGAGGCCGATCTGAGCGAGGGGCATTCGGTCACTGTCGAGAAGATCGTCGCTTTGCATACCTCGCGGGACTGGGCGATCTCGGAGCCGGCGCTTGAAGCGGTCCACACGGTCAGGCGGTCGCCCCGGTTCGGGCGTCTGTTGGGGGCGCACACGCGCGCCTGGGCGCGGCTGTGGGAGGAGGCCGACATCGCCATCGAGACCGGTCAGAATGCAGAGACGGCGCTGAAACTGCGCCTGCACATCTTCCACCTGCTGCAAACCGCCTGCTACCACACCGTCGACCTGGACGCGGGGATCCCGCCGCGCGGATGGCATGGCGAGGCCTACCGCGGCCACATCATGTGGGACGAACTGTTCATATTCCCGTACTTGAGCCTGCGAATGCCCATCGTGACCCGGACGCTGCTGCGGTACCGCGACCGCCGGCTCGACGCCGCCCGTCGTCTGGCCCGAGATGCGGGATGCGAAGGAGCCATGTTTCCCTGGCAGAGCGGCAGTGACGGACGCGAGGAAAGCCAGAAAATCCACCTCAATCCGGTCTCGGGACGGTGGATTCCAGACAACTCGCACCGGCAGCGTCATATCAACGGGGCGATCGCCTGGAATGTCTGGCAATACTATCAGGTCACCGAAGACCGCGAGTATCTTTATTATCACGGCGCCGAGCTGATGCTGGAGATCAGCCGGTTCTGGAGCAGTATAGCGACCTACAACCGTCGGACTGGCCGCTACGAAATCAAAGGTGTTATGGGCCCAGACGAATTCCACACCGCCTATCCGGAAGCGGACCCTTCAGAGGAAGGCGGTCTCGACAACAACGCTTATACGAACATTTTGGCTGCCTGGGCGCTCTCCCGCACCGGCGACATCCTCGATCTTCTTCCCGAGAACCGGCGTAATGCGCTGCTGAAAGACCTGGATATTACCGGGAACGAACTGGCCCGCTGGGATGATGTGAGCCGCCGGATGTATGTGCCCTTTCACGATGATGGCATCATCAGTCAGTTTGAAGGCTATGAGCGGCTCCAGGAGTTTGACTGGGAGGCTTACACCGAAAAATATGGGAATATTCAACGCCTGGATCGCATTCTCGAAGGCGAGAACGACACGCCCAACCGCTATAAGGTCTCCAAGCAGGCCGACGTGCTGATGCTCTTCTATTTGTTCTCGGCCGACGAACTGGCGCTGATCCTGGAGCGCCTCGGATATCATTTTGATCGCGAGACAATTCCCAAGAATATCGAATACTACATGGCGCGAACTTCGCACGGGTCGACTCTCTCATGGGTTGTCCACGCCTGGATCCTGGCACGCGCCGACCGCGCCCGGTCGTGGGAACTGTTCTGCCGGGCGCTGAACAGCGACGTCGCCGACATTCAGGGCGGAACAACCCCGGAGGGCATCCACCTCGGCGCTATGGCGGGAACGGTCGATGTGATTCAACGCTGCCTCACCGGCATCGAACCCCGCGCCAATGTCCTCCATTTCGACCCCTGCCTGCCAGACGAACTGGATCGGCTGACCACCACGATCCGCTACCGGCGGCACACGCTCGACGTCGACGTGACCCATGATTTCCTGACCATCGCCAGCCGGCGGAACACCGCGTTTCCCATTACCGTTGCCTACCGGGGGCACGTCCGCGATGTCACCCCCGGCGACCGTTTTCGCTTCCGGCTGCTGACGGCAACCCGCCGGAAATCCGCACGGCCTTCGCCCTCTGACATCGTCGAGGCGGTCGGCTCCTCAGAAGGAGCCGAAGCGTGATCGAGGCGACACAACGAGGCTGGCGGGCCGGCGGGCCAGCGAAGCTGGCAAAACCCTGCCCTGCGGCCCGGATATGCCGGCGGCGCTTCCGCTGTCTGGCATGGTCGACGTGCGCCACGCCGGCTTCCGGGTCTCTCAGCGGCTGCCGGTACGGGAGCGGGTCATGCGGCCGATCATCACCCTCACGATGAACCCGGCCGTCGACGTTACCACGTCGGTGGACGAATTGGTCCCGTGCACGAAGCTGCGGTGCGCGCGCTCCCGGTACGACCCGGGCGGCGGCGGGGTCAATGTCTCGCGGACGATCCGCGAACTCGGCGGCGAGAGCACGGCGCTGGTTCTGGCTCTGGCCGGCGGGCCGTCGCTGGTTGACGCGTGCTGCCGCGGCGTTGCCGCCGCTGCGGCGGCGGTGACGACCCCGGCGACGGAGCTGTTGCCGGCGCGAAGATGTCGACCGGCTCTCTGCCGTGGTGGCGGCCGTCCCGGTGGCCTGACCAGCGGCGGGGCAGGACCGGTGATCACACTGGCCCGCACCGGATCGGTGGGAGCCCGCAGGGTCCTTCAGCCGTGCCTTCGCCGTAAAATAAAGTGCCTTTCAACTCAGGTTAACGCCCGAGGCGGTCCATATCGGTAACGATTAAGGCTAGAAAAAGCAATGAAGGCGCGAAAGCGATTATGAGGCTCGTCCATCCCGTGACTGAGAGGTAAAGCAATGCAAGTTCGTGAAGTGATGACCCCCGAAGTGGACCTCATCAATCCATCCACAACGCTCATCGAAGCGGCCCGCCTGATGCGCGATGACGACGTTGGCGCTCTGCCGATCGGCAGCAATGACCGCTTGGTGGGGATGCTGACAGACCGGGACCTCGTTATCCGGGGTCTTGCGCAAGGCAAGGACGGCCAGACGGCGACCGCTTCAGAGGTCATGTCTGAAGGCATTCTGTATTGTTTCGACGATCAGGAGGTCGAGGATGCAGCAACTGTCATGCGCGATCATCAGGTCCGCCGCCTGGCCGTCGTCAATCGGGACAAGCGGCTTGTCGGGATGGTGTCCCTCGGCGACATCTCAACGAAGGGGCCTTCACAGACGGCGGCTCAGACCCTGGAGGAAATTTCCAAAGCGTGAGGCTGGCGAAATGATCTCTTCAGGCAGCCATGCCTGTCGAAACAAATAACCGCCTCACACAACGCAAGCTGGCACGCATCGTAAACGGACCCTAGGGAACGCGGATATGAAGAGTTCATGGAGAACGGCCGGAATCGCGTGTAGCGTTCTAACCGTGGCACTGGCCATCCCTGTATCGAGCAGCCTCTCCCAGGATAGAGGCCAAATCTATGATGCTATTGCTGAAATGGAAAATGCCGACGGCGAAAACGTAGGCGCTGTCACTCTCAGTGAGCCCTTACGCGGTCGTGGGGTCATCGTCGATGCGTTGCTGGTGAATTTGCCGTCCGGCGCTCATGCTTTTCACATCCATGAAACCGGTGAATGCACGCCCCCAGACTTCACGAGTGCCGGTGGACATTACAATCCAACGAATAAAAAACACGGAATAGCGAATCCCGATGGAATGCATGCCGGCGATCTCCCAAACATTTATGTTCCGCTCTCCGGGGAATTGCAGGACGAAATGTTTGCCATGCAAATGAGCCTGGATGAGAATTTGTTTGACGAGGACGGCGCCTCGATCGTCATTCATGCGAATCCGGACGACTACAGGACCGATCCAGCCGGCGATGCCGGGCCGCGGATCGCCTGCGGGGTGATCAAGCCCGCCAACCCGAAATGATGTTGCAATCGAAAACGCCACGCGGAAATGTTCCCAAAAACCGCGGCCTCTGCGGCCGCACCCCTCCAAGAAGGCGGCTCGCCGGCGAGCGCAAAGCGCGCCACGCCGAACGGCGCATCGGGTCCTTTGCATGGTTCTCAAACGAAGGATCGGTCGATCCACGACGCTGTTGATCCTATGGTCCGATTCAGCTGACGAATGCGGCTCATTCGGCAGCACCGGACCGCTCGTGCACAGATGCATGCGGATGAGTCAGCGGAGTGGATCAGATGTGCACCAGAAACAGCGGATTGAGTCCAGCGACTTTGGACTCTCTGGGGGCACTGCTGCAGGAGACGGACTGCGGCGGATTTCTTCAGAAATTCGACAAATCAATTATTACAAACTTAACATCTGATTCCTAAAAGTCATAGTCAGGATTTGAAGAGCAAGGCCAACGGCACCCCAAACGGTTTGTGAAGCTGGATAGTCGGCTGCCGCTACCCTTTATTGCTCACTTGTGTTCATTCAAGGATCACCAAGGTTTCAGGGTCGTAGCCTGCCCTCATTTCGTCACCGGCTCCATAGAAGACGATTACAACAGCCGCGTCCCGGTCGATCCGAGAATATTGTGCGTTCGCGTGGATTTCTGACAGGCGATTGAGCAGCATGGTTTCCAGAACGCCTTCGACGGTTTGCCCTGGGCCCAACCGTTCTCTGATCTGTTCCTGGAGTTCGGGGCTAGAGCGGGTCGCCTCCCAATAGGATCGCTCCGCGATGCTATTGGGAGGCGTGAATCCGCTCTACCCTGTTGAATCAGAGCAGCTTCACCCGATCAGATTGGATCGCAAAGCGATTCAATCTGATCGGAATCTGCTCTAAGCGCCGACAACTGCCGTTCCTCTCGCATTGTCAACGCCGTGGCGATGCCGACCGGCGCGATTGCCGCCCGCCGCCGCCTGCGGCGAACAGGACGGCCGCGAGGGCATAAAGCCCGATGGCGCAAGCCACCACAGCGCCGAAGCCGAAATGGATGGCGAGCAACGTTGCCAGCACGGCGCTCAGCACCGAGGCGCAGCCGTTGATGCCCCAGGCCCAGGGAATCAGGCTTGGCGCTTCGGAGGCCAGGCGGCGGAGGCCCAAGGGAAACGGCAGGCCCATGAGGAAGGCGAGGGGAGCGATGAGCAGGACGGCTACCGCGATGCGCGCCCAATCGGGCCACGGCAGGAGGGCTTCGAACAGGGCCGGCAGCACGCCGACGTAGAAGCCGGCAAGCACCACGATCCCGGCCGAAACCGGGGCGAGCGGGCCGGCGGGAAACCGTCGCCGTTCGAACGCGGCTGCGAGCCGGTCGGCCATGCCACTGCCGAGCCCCGCAAACACCAGGAAAGAGGCAAGAACCAGAGCGATTGCATAGACCGGATGGCCCAGGAACAGGACGAAGCGTTGAATGAACGCGATTTCGATGAACAGAAAGCCAAGTCCGAGGGCCAGGAAGTAGGTGGCCAGTCGCCCCCGTCCCCACGGAACGGCGCCCGCGCCCTGTCCGACCCGTCCGGCGAGGAGCGGCAGGAGGATCAGGACAACGCTGACGATCGCGGCCTGGACCAGGGTGGCGGTGAGCACGATGTAGCCCCATTCGGCCAGCGCGACGCCGCCGCCGGCCGGAAGGGCGAGGAGCTCGGGCAGGGTCGTCCATTTGAAGCTGTTGAAAAAATACGGCCGGTTGTCGGTGGCGGGCCGCAAAGCAAATTTGTAATCCTCCATGAATTGTTCTGAGTCCGGCCCGAGCAGGGCTACCACCCCCTCATAGAAATAAGGGGAAGTGAGACGATTGTACCGGTTGGCTTCGCTCGCGGGCATCCCTGGATACCAGGCAAGATCGAACGCGCGCTCTTCGGCAAAGCGCTGTAAAGCAACAACGTCGGCTTCGTTCAAAACCCCGTTCTTGACGAGCAGCGTTGTCGTCTTCCACCCACGAACGAGGGCGATGCGGGCACCGGGATCCTGAACGCCTGCCTCTTCCAGGACGAGCCGTGCCGTGGCAACAAGCTTCAGAGCGTCCCGCGGCGGCACCTTGAGCCAGCGGGTCACCGCCAGGATCCCTTCCGGTGCCAGCCGCTCGAGATAGGACCGCAGGGCCTCCACGGTATACAAGGTGCTTTCATTAAGCGCGTGAACGCCTGCCGACGCTGCGGTAAAGGTATCGACCAAAGAAAGCTGGATCAGATCGAAGTCGTCGGAGCTTCGGGCCACGAAGATCCGGGCTTCCTCGATGTGCACCCGGACCGGCTCGCGGTCGTAGAGGTTGCCCGTGAACCCGGCGAACTCGCTGCCGACCAGCGCGACCATGTTGGCATCGAGCTCGACGGCATCGATGCGCCGCGCGCCGTGAAAGAGCGCCCGCAGCACTTCGCTGCCGCCGCCGGCGCCCAGCACGAGCACCCGGGGGGCGTTGAGGAGGTGGTAAGGCAGCGCCGCCGTCTGGTCACCGAGATAGGCAAGCGGCGCCAGCTCACCGTCGAACCGGGTCATCGCGCTTAAGGAACCGCCGTCTGTATAAATCCCGAGCTGTTGAGGCGGCGCCCCCTGCGACAGCAGACTGAGGCCGGGAGCATGGCGCAGGGGTATGATCGGACTTTCAACGACGGCGAGCGCGCCAAGGGGTCCGCTTCTGGTGGCGATGATCCGGGCATCCGGCGCGGTCAGCGTGCTGCTCAATCCCTTGTAGGGCGACAAGCGCAGCGCCGACCAGTCGTCCGGCGCTGCGAAGGGCAAAGCCGCGGCGATCACCAGCAATGAGCAACTGATCACCAGCGGCACCGGTCGGCGGAGCGCCGGGAGCAGGCCAACGGCACCGGCAACGACGCCGGCAAGCGCGAGCAGCTTGAGCACGCTGGTGAGCGGCACGAACCAGAGCAGCAGGACGAGCGCCGGCGCACCGAGTCCGGCGCCGACAAGGTCGATGCGGTAGAGCGCACCCACCCGGTCCTTGAAACGCAGGAACGCAAGGCACACAGCGCTGGCGGCAAAAAAGAACGGCAGCGCCAGGAGCAGATAGAGCACCAGCAACCAGGCCAGATGCGCCCCGCCCCAGGCAATTTCGAGGGCGTTGAAGGGCACCCGCTGGGCGAGGGCGAAACTGCCGAAGGCGGAGACCCCGAACGCCGCGGCGGCGGCGCCGAAGGTCGCGGAGAAGTGTCGGAGCAGAACCTCCTGGGCGAGCGCAACGACGGTGCCGGCCGTACCGAAGCCGAGCAGCGCCAGGCTGATCACCATGTGGGCAAAGTGGTGCCACTGGATTATCGAGAACAGCCGGGTCAACAGGATCTCATAGCCGATGACGGCCGCTGAAAGCACGGCGACGCCAACGAAGACGGGCATCGTCAGTGGCGGCCGGTCACCGGGACAAATCTGACAGGCAGCACTTGGCGCGTGATCAGGCCGTCGTCCTGAGTCTTCTCCACCAGCATCAGCATCTGGGTCTGAAAGGGACTGCCCACCGGGATGGCCATGCGGCCGCCCCGCTTCAACTGCGCGATTAGCGGTGGCGGGACGTGGTCGGCTGCGGCGGTCACGACAATGGCCTCAAACGGGGCGTGCTCCTCCCAGCCATAATAGCCGTCGCCCGACCGCACGGTGACATTGTCGTAGCCGAGGTTTGACAAACGCTCCGCCGCCTGTTCGGCGAGTTCCGGGACGATTTCCACAGAATAGACTTTGGCGACAATTTCCGCGAGGACGGCCGCCTGATAGCCGGAGCCGGTGCCGAGCTCGAAGACCACATCATCGTTGTCGACATCGAGAAGATCGGTCATCAGCGCAACGATGTAGGGCTGCGAAATGGTCTGGCCAAAACCGATCGGAAGCGGGCGGTTCTCATAGGCCTGGTCTCGCAGGTCGTCGGGCACGAACCTGTGGCGAGGCACGCGGCCGAGCGCCGCTCGCACCTGCGGAGCGAACGCGGTTTTCCCGGTCCAATCGGCGGTTTCGGCGGCCTCGCGGCGAAGGGTCCGCAGCAGATCGGCGCGCCGTTCTGAGAATTCTGTTTCCGAGGTAGCCGGCGCATGCCCCGGACGAATGAGAAGGATGATCACCACAACCAGCAAGAGGCGCAGGCCGGCGGTGACGACGGCGCGCAGTGCGACGGCAAGACCGGCTCCGCGTCGCGGGGCCGTTCGCCGGCCCGGCTGCGAGGGCGGCCGGCTGGCGGCCGCGCGCCGCAGATCAAGGACGTCCCGCACCGGAGGCAAAGGGCCGGAGCGGCAGGTGGACATGGCTTTTCCCTCGTCTCCAGGCGCAAACCTGCAACCAGCGCTTTGCCGTGGCTGCGATCCCGGCTTGGCGCCGCTGCGGTCGCGCGGGCTTCGGTTGATTGTTCATGAAGCGAGCTTCGCACCGGCCAGCGCTCTGTACAAGACCAGCCGGCCGGGCCCGCCCGTCAGGCGTTCCGGGCGGAGGTTATGGATTGCTGCCCATGTCCTGAGGTTGCCTGAGGGCCTCGCCCAAAGCCTTGAGGTTCGCCGCCATGACCGTCAGGAAGTCGCCGTCCGGCTGCGGCCCGGCGGCGGGAGAGAAGACCACGCTCGTCAGACCGCGCGCCGCAACAGCACGTTTCGCTTCGTCCGTGGGCGGCCCCTCCCACAACAGGATCCGGGCAGGATGGACAGCAAGCAGCGCGTCCAGGTCCGCAAGCTGCGCTTCGCTTGGCGTATCGCCGGCCTCCCACTCGAGGCTTTCGATGCGAAATCCGTAAGCGCGGGCGAAGTACTGATAGCGAGGGTGCGAGGCGATCAGGACAGCGCTGTCGCCGGCCGCGCCCAGCGACCGCGCCGCCGCGTTCAGCGCCTCGAGATCGGACCGGAGCGCCGCCAGGCGATCGGCGAAGACCGCGGCGTGCTCGGGAAACTGTCGCGTCAACGCGGCGGTAACAGCCTCTGCCTGCTGCGCGGCCTGTTCAAAGTCGAGCCAGGTGAACGAGGCGGTCCCGGTGTGGGAGTGCTCGCCCTCGGGACCGTGACTGTGGGTTACGGACTCCGTGGTGATGTAGCGGTCCGCGAATGCCCGGGAGGTGTCCACCATCCGCGATCGCGGCAGCGAGGCTTTCGTAGTCCAGGCGGCGAAACCGCCACCGTTCAGCAGGATCAGATCGGCCTGCTGAAATGCGCCGATCACCGCGATCGACGGCTTCCACAGCGCCGCATCGCGCCCGTTGGGGATGGGCAGGACCACGTCTGCTGCATCGCCGGCGATGCGCTCGGCGAAGTAGGCCAGCGGATAATTGACCGCATAGATGCTCGGACCGTCCGAGGCCCGTGCGACGGAGCCGAGGCAAGCCAGCACAAGGGCGAGAACAACAACGGCTCGCAGCATTGCTTCTATTCCACCAGGGCGTGGACGGCGGATTATTCTGCCGCCTGCTTGGCGATGTCCTCCGGGGTCAGGATCCAGTAGTCGTCGTGTCCCTCGCTCACCGACATCTCGATGCGAAGGCCACCATCGGCGTCCTCCAGCGGAAACCGCGCCTTTCCTTCGCTGTCGATGGGAAGGGTCCGCAACAGCCGATCCTCGCCATCAAAGACTTTGACGGTGCCGCTTTTCGGCGCCCGTCCCCCGGGAAAAGTTCCCTCGACCACCACGGTCTCGCCGTCGATCCAGGCGAAGACGTTGAGCTGGTGGGCGGCAGCCGGCGCCGCCGTGCCCGCGAAAACCGCGGCGATGGCAGCCCAGATGAGCACCCGGGGCGCGCGCATCGGGCTACCGGGTCTGCCAGGGTTCGAAGTGCACCCAGAGCACCGCGCCCAGTTCCACATCCTTGTCTTCGCCGTCCTGCTGCAGCTGGTAGTCGGCGGTATTGAGGGCGGCGAAGCCCCACCAGCCTGGCTGCGGCGTGGCATAGGTGAACACGCCGTTTTCGTCGGCCTTCAGAGTCTGGGTGACCATGATCTCACCCGGAGCAGCGGCCGACGCGTCCTCGTTATAGTATTCCACTTCCACTTCGGCGTAGGGAACCGGCTTGCCGTCAAGCTTGACGATGCCCTGGAACACGTTTCCCTGCCACAGGCCGAAAGGTTTGGAGAGCGGGACGATCTCGGTTTTCAGGCCGAGCTCGGAGTCCCAGCCTTCGTCCTCGCCGAACGCGGTGACGTAGGTCTTGGTGTAATGAACGATGAAGGCGTCCTCGGCGGGCTCCCAGTAGGGCTGGGGTTCCATATGGAAGATGTAGGTTCCGGGCCGGGACACCTCATAGCTGGTCTGCCAGCCTTGAGAGTCGAAGACCGACGTCTCGGACAGGGTGGGCAGCAGATCCTGCTTCTCTCCGTTGGCCACCACGCCGAACGAGACCGGCTTGACCAGCTGCATCCCGGACGGCTCGAAGGGATGGGAGAAGGACAAGACGAGGTCGATCGATCGGGCCTCATCCTGGGCAATCATGTTGTCGGACGGAATGATCATGCCGTAGTGGGCGCTGGCCGGGCCGCTGATCACCGCGGTTGCCGCAACGGCCAAGACGAGAAAGCGCATCCTGAACTCCCCGGATCCCTGATATTCCCCAAAAAGATTATAGGGCGAGCTGTTGACTCACCTGAGAGCTACATAGAGCAAACCCCGAGCTGTGACCAAGCGAAAACACCCTGAGAGGCGACCCCTATTTCCAACAATCACTGGCTGCATTGGAGATGAATGGAAAATGACTTATACGTTAACAAATTATGAATTCCAGATGGCCTGCGAGCCAGCCCGGTGACTTATTGCGAAGCCGTCCGTATGGCCGGCGATCCGGACCCCGACAGGCGGCCTGCTCTCAGGACCGGGCGTTCAGCAGCCAGAGCGCCGCGTCGGCCGCGAACGGAACGACCGCGGCCAGGACCACGGCGGCGAGGGTGGCACCGAGGATGAGAACGATCGCGATCTCGGCGACGATCAGCCGGGTGACCGTCATCGGCCGGCAGCCGAGCTTGAAGACCGTCTCGATCTCGCGCTCGCGCAGCCTGACCGAGAGGAATCCGGCGAGCGCCAGGGCGAGGCCGGCGGCAACGGCAACCACCAGAACGATCGCATCGAGGACGCGGCGGATCCGGAACACTTCATCGAGGAGACCGCGGATCACCTCCGCCGGCACCACAATTTGCTCGGCCTGGTCCGGGTCGAGATACCGGCCGCGCAGGAGGGCGGCGGAGCGCTCGTCGTAGGGGGCGGCGATGACCGCGGTGATCGGATAGCCGTCGGGATCGCCGTGGAAATGGAAGCTGTCGACGTTCTCGGCGGTGATTTCAGTGAACTCGCGGAGCGCCGCGCCGGCAACGAGATTATCGCCGGTCCGGGCCATCACGGACCCGGGCGCCGCGCCGGCGGCCACATCGTCATGGCCGTGTCCCAGTCCCTGGATGACCCAGGCGGTCTTCAGATCGACGAAAACGGCACGGTCATCGGGGCCGCCGGTCGGCGCCAGAACACCCACCACCGACATCTTCAGCGGATAGGCTCCGGCCAGGTCAAACAGGGTTTCGGGTGAGGAGATCAGAGCATCACCGGGGCCGAGCCCCAGGCTCCGGGCCGCCGCTGCGCCGAGCACCGCTTCGCCGAGGATCGCCAGACTGCGCCCTGCGACGACGTCAAGACCGCGAAAGGCGAAGTAATCGACGGTCACCCCGACAATCGGCGCTCCGCCCGCCTTGAAGGCAACGTGAACCGGATACGCATCGGCAAGGCCCGCCTGCCAGATGGCCTCGCTCGCCGTCATCGTCACCGGCTCCGGCCGGTCGGTGGTGAAGTACAGGGCGTTCATGGTCAGATCGAGGGCGCTGCCCCGGGCCCCGATCAGCAGCGGCGTCGTCTCCGCGCGGGCGGTCAGCCGCTCCTCGCTCGCCTTGAGGAGCAGGCGGGTCCCGAGCGGCGCCAGAGCGATCAGGGCGATCGCCACCACCAGCACGGCCGTCCGCGCCGGATGAAAGCGGAGGTACGCCAAGGCCAGGTAGGCAGCGTCGCTCATGCCGCGGCCCGGCGGAACGCCCGGAAATCCACCACCCGCCCGAAGCGCGGAAGCAGCTCGTGGTCGTGGGTGACGGCGAGCAGCGTCGCACTTTCCGCGGCCGCCCGCTCGAACAACAGGTCGAGGATGAGGGTCTTGTTGTCCGGATCGAGGTTGCCGGTGGCCTCGTCGGCGAGGATCAGCCGCGGCCGCGGCAGCAGGGCGCGGCAGATCGCGACCCGCTGTTTCTCGCCCTGCGACAGCCGCCCGGGGCGCCGGTCGAGCTTGTCAGCGATCCCCACCGCCGCCGCCAGCGTTTCGGCGCGCCGGCGCATCCCCGTATCGAGCCGGAGCGCATCGGTGATGCGACACGGATGGAGGATGTTGTCCCGGGCCGACAGGTAATCGATCAGCGCAAAGTCCTGAAAGACAAAGCCGATCCGGCGGATGCGAAAGGCCCGGCGCCCGGCATCGGAGAGCGAGCCGACGTCAACGTCATCGACCACCACCGAGCCGCGTTCGGCGCGGAGGATGCCGGCGATGAGATTGAGCAGCGTGGTCTTGCCGGAGCCGCTCGGCCCGATCACCGCCACCGTCTCACCGCTGGCAACGAACAGGTCCGGGATCGCCAGCGTGAAGGCACCATCAGCGAAGGAGAACACGAGGTCCCGGATGTGGATCACTGCCTGACCGGCTCCCGGACGACCTCGCGAAGGGTGAAGGACGTCAGCTTCCAGGTTCCGTCGGCGGGGGCGAGCACCAGGTCGGCGGTGTAGCGGTTGGTGCGCTCGTGCGAGTGACCCCAGTGACCGACAGCGCCGTGGACACGCCACACGGCGGAGACCGCGTAGCCACCGCCGCCGGCGACCGGCGTTGCCTCAAAGACCTCCAGGTCGACGCCGTGTACTTTCGTCCCGGTGTCTTCCGGGTCCCGGAGAACCAGCGCCCGGCGCTTTTGCAAATACAGGTCGGTGACCACCTCGCCATCGGCGACGGCGGCGAGTGCATCATAAATGGCCGTCTCTTCCTGTTTCTCGAAGGCGAGATAGACCCCGCTCAACACCCCGACGAGAACCGCGCGGATTTCCCGATCACTGAGCGAGGCCTCCGTGCGGACCGGTGCCGCGGCGACGAGAGGCGAGGCGGCGCCACCGACCGTCCCGGAGAGCGTCAGCCCGCTGGCGAGGATCAGCACGGCCGCCGACCAGCCGCCGGCAATGCGCATGCCGATCTGACCCGCTTGCCAGCGACCGGCACCGGCAAGCAGTGCTCCCAGGGTGACGGCAACGGCGGCCGCGCTGGTATAGGCGGCCACGAATGATGCCGGGGCACCACCGGTGCCGGCCACACCGCCAAGCCAGGCTCCGAGCAGTGCCAACAGGACGGCCGCCGGCGCCACGCCCAGCCAGACCGGACGGCGGAGATCGGCGACCAGAAACCCGCCGAGGACGGCACCGGCGCCGCTGATCGCGGCATCGAGCCAGAACGCCGGGCCGGCGACGGCGCCGGCCGCGATCCCGGCAATCGCTGCCGCGATCAGGGCACCGGCTGCAGATGCACAGGCCCGCGGCGGCCGGCCGGCAAGACTGCGTGCGAGCATCAGGCCCGCCAGGATCAGGGGCAGGACGTGGAGATGACCGAGAAGCGTCTCGACGCCGGCCCACGCTGCCGCACCGGCATTCTCACTGGCCCGGGCGGCTGCCGGCAGCGTAGAGAGCACGGCGGTTATCCCGGTAATCGGTGCGGGCCGCAGGCCGGCCGTTCGGGAGGCCGGATCAGGACGGTCGCGCTGCGCATGCGGGAGCGGGCCAATCCTGCACATGATGGTTCTGTCACCGCTGGGTCGGGGGTCCGCGGGTCACTGAAAACCTCGCCGGCGCTGCTCGACGGGGGCTTTCGTGCCGGGGGCAAGCCTTATCGTAAGGTGGCGGGCAGCGCAATTGCCCCGTTCCCCGGTGGGCGCACATCCGCCTCCGACCCGAAGCAGTCCGGCCGGATCGCAATGGCGTGCCTGCCCGCCGCTATCGGGCGGTTGCGGTCTGAGGGGGGGCCGCTTTCCCGGTTGCCGACAGGGTGAGCGCAATCTGGCCGACCAGGAGCGGCATCAGGCTGCCGGCCAGCACCACGGCCCATTCGATCGGCCGCAGCGGTGTCGTCTGCAGAAGATCGGCGAGGAAGGGAACATATACAGCGGACAGCAGGAGCGTGGCGCACACTGCAATCGCGGCCCAGACATAAGGATTTCTGACGATGCTGTTGTCCAGGAGCCCGGTGTCCGGGGACCGCATGTTGAAAGCGTGCCAGAGACGGGCAAAGCCGTACGTCAGAAATGAGATGGTGACGGCCGTTTCCTGATTGGTACCAAGTACCAAGAAGGCATAGGCGAACGCACCCAGGACTGATCCGGCGATGATCGTTCCGAAACCTGTAATCGTCAACCAGGAAGTTCGGGTCAGGATTGCCTCCTGGGGGTCGCGGGGCGGATGCTTCATCACATCCGTTTCACTTCTGCTGACCCCGATGGCCAGAGCAGGAAAGACATCAAGAAGGAGATTCAGAAAGAGTATTTGCAGGGGCAGCAAGGGGAGAGGCGCATTGGCCAGCGCACACGCCGACACCGCGATGATCTGACCCAGGTTACCCGACAAGAGAAAGATGACGAATCTGCGGATGTTGGCGAAAATCGTCCGACCCTGTTCAACAGACATGACGATCGTCGCAAAGGCGTCATCACTGAGGACGACATCGGCAGTTTCCTTTGCCACTTCCGTTCCCCGCTTGCCCATGGCGATGCCGATGTCGGCCTTCTTCAACGCCGGAGCGTCATTCACGCCGTCACCGGTCATGCCAACGATCTCCCCGTCCTCCTGGAAGACCTGGACCAGCCCCAGCTTCTGTTCCGGCGACACGCGCGCGAAGACCCGGGCATCGAGGATTCTCTTGCGGTTGAGCTCGTCGGATGTCTCCATGCTGCCCAGGTCCTGACCGCGAACGACCGGCGGGTCCTGACTGTCGGCGATCCCGATCGCCCGGGCGATGCTTGCCGCCGTGGCCGGCTGATCGCCGGTGACCATGACCACGCGGATGCCGGCGTCCCGGCAGGCGGCAATCGCCTCTTTCACCGCCTCCCGCGGGGGATCATAGAGACCGACCAGTCCAAGCAGGGTCAGGTCGCGGTACGGCTCGACGCCGGCGCCTTCGCCGGTCCGCCGTTCTGCGACCGCGAGGACGCGCAGGCCGTCGGCCGCCAACGTCTGGTTGCGGTCGAGCCACTGCTCCCGCCCGGCCTCGTCCAGGTCGCGGTCCTCGCCGTCGTCGCCGCGCACCCGCGAACAGACGGAAAGGACCGCCTCGGGAGCCCCCTTGACGGCAATCAGGTGCTCGCCATCGCTGCGGTGGATGGTCGCCATCATCTTGAGGGCCGGGTCGAAGCTTTCCTCGCGGTCCTCGGGGAAGTCTTCCAGAAGCGGCTCGCGTTTCAGACCGATCCAGGTGCCGCCCTCGAGCAAGGCCACCTCGGTCGGATCACCACGGGCGTGTTCACCATCCTGATCGCTGAACGCGGCGTTGGAGCACAGCACGCCAACCCGCAAAGCCGCCTGGAGGACGGCATCGTTCCCGGGATCGATCGTCCGGCCGTTGTCGCGAAACGCCGCCCGGCTTTTCTCGCGGTCGATCTCGAGATCACGGCCGGCCAGCGCCACCCGCCGCAGCACCATGCGGTTTTCCGTGAGGGTTCCCGTCTTGTCCGTGCAGATCACCGTGGTCGCGCCGAGCGCCTCCACCGCGGAGAGTTCCCGGACCAGAGCGTTGCGGCGAGCCATCCGCCACATCCCTTGACCGAGCGCCACAGTCGCGACGATCGGCAGCCCCTCCGGCACCGCGGCGATCGCGAGGATGATCGCTGTCTCGACCATGAGGAACAGTTCCTTGCCGGCGGCGATGCCGGCGACCGCGACGACCACGCCGACGACAATAACGACATAGATCAGCCGTTGTCCGAGCCCTTCCAGACGGCGTTCGAGGGGTGTTGATTCCTCTTCGGCTTCCTGGACCATCTCCGAGATCCGTCCGATCTCGGTTTCGGTACCGGTAGCGACCACGACGCCCCACGCCTCACCGCGCGTCACCGCGGTGCCGCTGAAGGCGATGTTGGCGCGCTCCGCCAGCGGCAGGTCGTCCTCTGCCAGGGCGTCTGCGGACTTGGTGACCGGGACTGATTCGCCGGTCAGGGCGGATTCATTACACTGCAGGACATCGACGTCGATGAGGCGGAGATCGGCCGGAACCACCTCGCCCTCGGCGAGGACGACGATGTCCCCGGGCACCAGGTCGGCTGCGTCGATTTCCCGACGCTCGCCGCCCCGAACGACGGTCGCGGTCGTCCGCCCCAGCTTCTGCAGGGCCTCCATGGACCGGGTGGCCTTGAGTTCTGTGAAAAAACCGATCACCGCGTTGATGACCAGGGCCGCCGCGATCGCCACACCCTCGACGAACTGCCCGAAGGCGACGGCGGTCAGGGACGCGCCGAGCAACAGCAGAACGACCAGGCTTTTGAACTGGGCGAGAAAAATCGCCCAGATCCCCCGGCGTTTCTGCTGCCGGAGACGGTTGGGACCGAACCGTTCGCGTCGCTTTCCGACCTCGGTACCGTCAAGCCCGGCTGCCGGATCGACGTTGAGGTCGGCCAGGACGTCATCGGCCGATCGGGCGTGGAATGCCGTCATCTCGTGCTGCAGACGACGACTTGTCGCCCCCTTTTTTTCTTCGCGACTTCTGCCAACTGACACTCGATTGTTTGATGAAATATTGTGAACGGGTTGGGCGGGCGCCGCCGGCCTGTCCGCATCGGACGGCGCACGCCCGAAAGGCCGGGCAGGATCGGACCGTTTGACCCACCCTGGATCGCAGCTATGCGAGCCCGCGCCGCTGTCCCCCGGCTGCTGCCCGCGGGAGCAGGCGCAGCAGTGATCCGAGCCGCTCCGAGGACCGGGCCTCCCGATGCCGGGTGCTCAGGCTAGCAGGGCCTTAAGCTGCCAGATCGCCTCCTCATGGCGTTGCAGGCGTTCGGACAAAAGATAAAGGGTGGCATCGTCCTCCAACTGCTGAGACCACCGGGCGACGACCCGGATGGTCCGGGCGACGGCTTCGTGGTCGCTGACCAACTGATTGAGCATATCACGCGCGGTGCCACTGACCACCCCGGCTTCCGCGTCCAGTTCCGATCGCTCGACCAGTGCGGACAGACGTTCGGGCGCCGGATATCCGAGCGCGCGGATGCGCCGCGCCAGCGCATCAACAGCCCCGAACAAGTCCGCGCTTTGCTGCGCCATCAAATCGTTGAGGCCCACGAACAGGGGACCGACGACATTCCAGCTGGCAACGCACGTCTTGAACTGCAACACATAGCAATCACCGAGGATCGAGGCCAGACCATCAATCAGCAGAGCCCGATCAGCAACCTGAATTCCGGTATCCAGCTTCGTCGGAGTTGCTTTGCCCTGCATTACGGACGGAGTGTTCATGGGTTGATCCGCCTTCCGGCACCCATCAGGACAAGCGGGGTGCACAAACAGCGCCTGTTTTACAATCCTTCAACAAGCGAAGTCTTCCGCGTTCAACAATAAATTGCCGTCAAATTTGCTCGCTTCGGCGGAAAAATTTTAGTCTGCCGCGGACAGCGAAATACCGGGTTGCGCAATTTGGAGAAAACCAATCCTTTGTGAGTGTGAGTAAGACCTTTTGCCGCGCGGAACCTTTAACCAGGATAAGGCGGGCGGCGACGCATCTGTGATGCCATCCGCGCATGTTCGCTGCGAACAGTGCACTTTTTCCAAGGGCGGATCGCGGGAGGCATGGCGAAGCCGGCAGCCGGCACCCGCGGGTGGTCGTCATCGGTGCCGGTTTCGGCGGCCTCGCGGCGGTTCGCGTGCTTCGCCGCAAACCGCTGGAAATCACCTGGATCGACCGCCGGAATCATCACCTGTTCCAGCCGCTTCTCTACCAGGTTGCCACGGCGGCGCTGTCGCCGGCCGACATTGCTGCACCGGTCCGGGAAATCGCCCGCCACGCTCAGAACGTTCAGGTTGTGATGGGCGAGGTTGTGGCGATCGACGTCGCGGAACGCACGGTCAGCACCCGGCAGCAACGGGTTCCCTACGAGTATCTGATCATCGCCAGCGGTGCAGAGACCAGCTATTTCGGCAACGCGACCTGGGCGCGGTGCACCGAGGGCCTGAAAGACCTGGATGAAGCGGTTGCGATCCGGCGCAAGCTGTTGCTTGCCCTGGAGCGCGCCGAGATGGCCGGTTCCGAGGAAGAACGCGCCCGTCTGCTGTCTTTCGTGCTGATTGGGGCCGGCCCGACGGGCGTGGAGCTGGCCGGCGCGATTGCCGATCTCGCCAAGAATATTCTCGCCGGCGACTACCGCAACATTCAGCCGGCGACGATTTCGGTCACCCTGCTCGAGGCAATGGATCAGATCCTGCCCGGATATCCGCCGGACCTGGCCGCTTACGCCCGGCGGAAACTGGTCGGGATGGGCGTGCAGGTCCGTACCGGTTGTCTCGTCGAGCAGATCGATGAGCAGGGGGTGATGGTCGCCGGCGAGCGCATCCCGGGCGCCATGACGATCTGGTGCGCCGGGGTGAAGGCCTCGCCGCTCACCGCCAGCCTCGATGCCGAGGCAGATAAGAAGGGACGGATCAAGGTCGAGCCGGACCTGACCGTGCCAAACGATCCGCGGGTGTTTGTCATCGGCGATGCCGCCCTCGCGCGAGACAGAAACGGCGATCCGCTCCCGGGCCTGGCTGCGGTGGCCAAACAGCAGGGCACCTTCGCAGGCCGGCGCATCCTCGACCGGATCAGGGGGAAAGCGAGCGGGGCGCCGTTCCGGTATCGCGACTGGGGGATCCTGGCGACCATCGGCCGCGCGTCGGCCGTGGCCGACCTCCGGGTCCTTCACCTGCGCGGTTTCCCCGCGTGGTTCGTCTGGGTGGTTGTTCACATCTGGTACCTGGTCGCCTTTCGAAACCGGGTTCGCGTCCTGCTCAACTGGGCGTTCCAGTATTTGAGCTATTCGCCGGGTGCCCGCCTGATTACCGGTAATCCGGCTGAAAACGAGCGTGCCGCCCCCCGCGTCGACAAAATCGACAAAAAAGGACCCATGGCATGAGCGAGCGCAGCTTCGATGTCGTCGTGATCGGTGGTGGTCCGGGCGGTTACGTGGCCGCCATCCGCGCGGCCCAGCTGGGATTGACGGCCGCCTGTATTGATGAGCGGGAAAGTCTGGGCGGGACCTGTCTGAACATCGGCTGTATTCCGTCGAAAGCCCTGCTGCAGTCGTCGGAGAAATACCACGAGGTCCGGGAGGGGCTGGCCATACACGGCATCGCTCCCGGCGATGTGAAGCTCGACCTGGCGGCGATGATGCGTCGCAAAAGCGCCGTTGTCGACAGCCTGACCGGTGGCGTCGACGCCCTGTTCCGAAAAAACAAGGTGACCCGCTTTCGCGGCCACGGCCGCCTTGCCGGCGACGGGCGGGTCCGGATCACGGGCGAGGACGGCGATACGGAGGTGTCGGCCGGAGCGGTGATCCTGGCCACGGGCTCCGACACCGTCGCCCTTCCCGGGGTCGAGCTGGACGAACGCACGATCGTCAGCTCGGCGGGCGCCCTCGCCCTCCGCGAGGTCCCCGCGCACCTGGTGGTCATCGGCGCAGGCTACATCGGCTTGGAAATGGGGTCGGTCTGGCGGCGGCTCGGCGCGCGGGTCACCTGCATCGAAGCCGTTGACCGTGTGCTGCCGGGCCTTGACTCTGATCTCAGCCGCGCGGCCCATCAGGAGTTCCAGGCTCAGGGGTTCGACTTTCGGCTCGGCACGACCGTTGCCGGCGCTCGGCACCGGACCGGCAGCATTCGTCTCGGCCTGGAACGCCCCGGTGAGAGCGGCGAGGCAGCCCTGGACTGCGATGTGGTTCTGGTCGCGGTCGGCCGGCGGCCGAACACCACCGGCCTCGGACTGGACGAGGCAAGCGTGCAGGTGGACGGGAAGGGATTCGTCAAAGTCGATCGTGAGTATCGCACCTCGATCCGGACCGTCTATGCGATCGGCGATGTCATCGGTGAGCCGATGCTGGCTCATAAAGCGCAGGACGAAGGCGTTGCCTGCGCAAACATCATCGCCGGGCGCAGCGGGTACGTGAATTATCGGGCGATACCATCGATCATCTATACTTCACCGGCAATCGCCAGTGTCGGGAACACCGAAGACGAACTCAAGGAAGCGGAAGTAGACTACCGGGTCGGACGGTTTCCCTTCCGGTCCAACGGCCGGGCCAAGTGCAATGCGGATGAGCGGGGGTTCGTTAAAATCCTGGCGGATCGCAGCAGCAACACGATCCTGGGGGCCCACGTCTTCGGCCGCGAAGCCGATACCCTGATTCACGAAATTGTGGCGGCAATTCAGTTCGGCGCGTCTGCCGAGGAGCTGGGACAGATGTGCCACGGTCATCCGACACTCGACGAAGCCGTGCGCGAAGCTTCTCTTGCCGTTGTCAACCGCGCGATCCATGGCTGAGGAAACGGACCTGCCCTTAACTCAAGCGAAGGTGAGCGCACCTGTTTCCGGTGTAAAAGGGGTCTTCTGTTGTTATTAGGGAAAATGACCAGGAAATCCCTGTTGCGAACAAGGAGAAGCAATAAACAGGTGTGGTGTTTTTTTCAACAATATGAGGCCTGACAGGAACGCATATGCCCCGTAACGGCATCCATCCCCAACACACCGTAGAATATCTTTCGATCCTGGATGAAGACGGGCATTTAGACGAAGAGCTGGTGCCGGACATTTCCAAAGATGTCCAGCGACGCATGCTCCGCGTCATGATGCTGTGTCGTCAGTTCGATGCCCGCATGCTGAGCCTGCAACGTCAGGGTCGTCTCGGCACCTTCGGTCCCACTGAGGGACAGGAAGCCGCACAGATCGGCGCGATCGCGAGGCTTCGGCCGGAAGACTGGCTTGTGCCGTCATACCGTGAGACCTGCATGGCGATCTGGCGCGGAACGCCGATGTCCGGCCTGCTCCTCTACAACGCCGGATATAATGAGGGTGGACGGATCGCCGACGATCAGAACGATTTGCCCATCTCAATTCCAGTAGGGACGCAGATGTTGCACGCCGTCGGGATCGGTTACGGCCTCAATCGCCGCGACGACGACCGGGTCGTGCTCACCTGCTTCGGTGACGGCGCCACCTCGGAGGGTGACTTCCACGAAGCGATGAATTTCGCAGCCGTATTCCGCACGCCGGTCGTGTTCCTCTGCCAGAACAATCAGTGGGCGATTTCCGTACCGCGAGAGAAGCAGACCCGTTCGCGGACCATCGCTCAGAAGGCGCTGGCCTATGGCATGAACGGCATCCAGGTGGACGGCAACGACCTGCTCGCGGTCTATGCCGCCGTCGGCGAGGCCATCGAACGAGCCCGCACCGACCGGACTCCGACCCTGATCGAATGCGTGACCTATCGGATGTCCGTTCACACAACGGCCGACGATCCGACAAAATACCGCTCGGAAGAGGAAGTGGAGACCTGGGAGAAACGCGACCCGATTCCCCGCTTTCGGAAATACCTAATCAATAAGAACATTGTCACGGAGGACGAGGTTTCCGAGTGGGATGAGGAAATCGCCCGTGAAATCGACGAAGCGTGGGCGGAGACCGAGCAAATGATAAAAAAATTTAACGATCCTCTGCACATATTCGAGCATATTTTTGCAGAGATGCCGCCATATCTTATCGAGCAGCGTGAAAAAGCGAAAACTTTGCTCCAGTCCAAAGAAAAAGGGCCGGCGTCATGAGCGAACTGACCATGGTTCAGGCACTCAATCTTGCCATGCGTCAGGAGATGGAGCAGGACGACCGCGTTGTCCTGATTGGTGAGGACGTTGGCGTCGATGGTGGCATCTTTCGGGTCACCGAGGGGCTGCTCGACCGCTTCGGCGAGGAGCGGGTCATCGACAGTCCGCTTGCCGAGTCCGCCATCGTCGGGGTCTCGATCGGCATGGCCATCTTCGGCCTCCGGCCGATCTGCGAGTTGCAGTTCTCAGGCTTCGGATATCTGGGATTTCATCAGTTCGAATCCCACGCCTCGCGGATGCGCTGGCGCTCCCAGGGCCGGTTTGCCGTACCGATGGTCGCCCGCATGCCATACGGTGGCGGCGTGCGCGCCCTGGAACATCACTCCGAAAGCCGGGAAGTGTTCTACGCGCACATGCCGGGTGTAAAGATGGTTATTCCGTCGGGACCGCGCAGCGCCCGCGCCCTGCTTGTTGCCGCCATCCGCGATCCCGACCCGGTGATTTTTTTCGAGCCGAAAGCCGTGTACCGGGCCTTCCGCGAAGAGGTGCCCGATGACGTGGAAGTGGAACCGCTGGGGAAGTCGAAACGGGTCCGCGAGGGCGGCGATATTACCCTCGTCGCCTATGGTGCGATGTTGCATCGGACCCTCGAAGCGGCAAAGCAACTGAGCGACAAGGACGGGGTCGAGGCTGATGTCATCGATCTTCAGAGCATATCGCCGCTTGATGAAGCCCCGATTGTCGACTCGGTCAAGAATACCGGCCGGCTGGTGATTGTTCATGAAGCCCCCAGAAGTTTCGGGCCTGCGGGGGAAATTCTCGGCCGCTTGGTTGAAAAGGCATTTTTCTTCCTCGAAGCGCCGGTCGGCCGGGTGACCGGCTATGACGTGCATTTTCCTTATCTGGCCCGTGAGCAGTCGTATCTTCCGGACGCGCAAAGAATTTCGGCCGCGGCGCGCGAAACCCTGGCATTCTGACGGAGAGAGGACCTTGACGAAAGAATTCCGGCTGCAGGATCCAGGCGAGGGTATTCACGAAGCCGAGATCCGCGAGATCCTCGTCTCTCCCGGTGACGCGGTCGAGGAAGGGCAGATCGTCCTCGTCATCGAAACCGACAAGGCCTCCGTCGAAATTCCCTCGCCCTATTCGGGGACTGTTGGCGAGATCCCCATTGAGACCGGGAAGGTCGTTCAGGTTGGCGACCTGTTGATGACCTTCGACGGTGAAGCCGGAGCCGGCGAGGCTGCCCCGGGTGAGGAGCCGGAGCCGGAAGAGCGGGAAGCAGCAGAGCAAGCGGAGCAAGCGGAGCAAGCGGAGCGTCCTCGCCGTGAGCCGGAGCCGACCACGGGAGGCGAGCCCGCGGCCGAACCCGGGAAACCGGCTCCCTCTGAGCCGGAGCGTCCCCGCGAGGAGGCGCGGCGGGACAAACCGGTGCCGGCCTCGCCGGCAACCCGGCGGGTTGCCAAGGAGCTGGGCGTCGATCTGCACGAGGTCCGCCCGAGTGGCGAAGGCGGCCGGGTTCTCGTCGACGACGTCCGGGCCTTCGCGGAGCGTCGCGGCGAAGCAAAAGCGGCCAAAGCGGAAGAGGCTCCGCAACGGGCAGCGTCTGCCCGCGAACGGGCCGCCGAAGCGCCGGCCCTGCCCGATTTCTCGAAATGGGGCGGGGTCGACCGGGAACCGCTGGCATCGATCCGCCGGGCGACAGCGCGGCGGATGGCTCTGTCCTGGTCACAGATCCCGCATGTGACCCACCAGGATCTGGTGGACATCACCGAACTGGAAGCGTTTCGCCAGCGCCATGAAGAGCAGGTTTCGGCCGAAGGGGGCAAGCTGACGCTGACCGCCTTTGCCCTCAAGGCGGCTGCTGCGGCGCTGATCAAATTTCCGAGGTTCAATGCCAGCGTTGACATGGACGCCAGTGAAATCGTGCTGAAACGATATTGCCATATCGGGGTCGCGCTGGAGACCGATCGCGGGCTGCTGGTCCCCGTCATTCGCGATGTGGAGCGAAAGAACCTGATCGATCTTGCCGTGGAGCTTTCTGAACTGGCCGACCGGTTGCGCAGCAACGAAGCGTCCCGGGAGGACCTGGAGGGTGGCACGTTCACCATCACCAACGTGGGCGGTTTCGGCGGTACCGGCTTCACCCCGATCATCAACTGGCCGGAAGTTGCCATCCTTGGACTGGCGGAAGCCCGCCTGCAGCCGATGGTCGCCGGCGGCCTCGAAGACAGCCGGATCGTTGCCCGCCTGATGCTGCCGATCTGCGTCGCGTTCGATCATCGGGTGGTCGATGGCGCCGAAGCGGCCCGCTTCACCGCCCACTTCGCCCGCGCCCTCGCCGACCCCGAGCAACTGGCGCTGGCTGCCTGATCCGCCTTCAGGAGGATTGGCCGAGCGGTTGAAGATGATGAGCGAAGTCGATCAGCTGGCCCGTTTCGTCACCGCCGCGCGCTTTGAGCATCTGTCCGATGTGGCGGTGCGCCAGCTGAAAATCCGCCTGCTCGACAGCCTCGGCTGTGCGATCGGTGCGCTTGCCGCCGAACCGATGCGGGCGATCCGCGACCTTGGCGGTGAATTCGGCGGCGCTCCCCTGGCCACGCTGATCGGCGGCGGGTCCACGGCCCCGGACCGCGCGGCATTCTTCAACGGTGCGCTGGTCCGCTATCTCGATTTCATGGACAGCTATCTGGCGAAGGGCGAGACCAACCACCCGAGCGACAACGTCGCCGCGGTGCTGGCCGCCGCCGAATATGCCGACCGGTCGGGCAGGGACCTGCTCCTGGCGCTGGCCGTGGCCTACCAGGTTCACACCCGCCTCAGCGACGTGGCACCGGTGCGCCACAAGGGTTTCGACCATACCACCCAGGGCGCCTACGCCGTGGCCGCGGGCGTCGCCAAGGCGCTGGATTTGGATGGGGAGCGCACCGCTCACGCCATCGCCATCAGCGGCACCGCCAACAACGCGCTGCGGGTGACGCGCACCGGCTCGCTGTCCCACTGGAAGGGGCTTGCCTATCCGCACACCGGGTTTGCCGCAACCCACTGCAGCTTCCTCGCGGCTCGCGGCATCACCGGACCGCGTCAGGTTTTCGAGGGCAACAAGGGCTTCAAGGAGGCCATCGCCGGACCCTTCGAAATCGACTGGAGCAGCGAGGGTCTGGAAAGCGTGCGGCGGACCATCATCAAGAAATACAACGCCGAGATCCACGCCCAGTCGGCGCTCGAGGCGGCCGTGGAGCTCCGCGAACAACACGGATTCGCCGGGACGGATGTCGAGGATGTCAGCGTCGAGATTTTTGACGTGGCTTTCAACATCATCGGCGGTGGCGAGGAGGGCGCCAAAACCGACATCCGCACCAAGGAAGAGGCGGATCACAGCCTGCCCTACATGCTCGCCGTGGTCCTTCTCGACGGCCGGCTTCTGCCGGCGCAATACGAACCGGATCGTCTCCGCCGCGACGACGTCCAGAGCCTGCTGCACCGGGTGCAGGTTTCGCCAGACCCGGACTTCAGCGCCCGGTTTCCGGCGGAAATGCCAGTGCGCCTGACCATCCGCCTCAACGACGGGCGCACGTTCACGACAAAGAAAGCGGACTACGAGGGGTTTCACACCCGCCCCGTGTCGTGGGCGGCCGCAGTCGATAAATTCAACGACCTGGCACGGCCGTTCGGCGATGACGACTGCCGGGACGCGCTGATCGCGGCCGTCGACGGCATCGAGGCGATCAGTGTGCGTGATTTCGTCCCGGCCTTGGCGGGCTTCGCACCGTCGGTCGGGCAGCAGCGGGTTGAGGATCAGCTGACATGACCGATGAGCGGAGTTTTCCCTTCGTTCCGATCAACGCCCGGGAGGACAAGCCGCGGCGGCGTGGTATGACCGAAATGCGCGGCCCTTACTATTCGGTGATGGGCGAGAACTACCTCGCCGACGTCCTGAATACGATGGGCCGCTTTGTGGACGGCCTGAAGTTTGCGGGAGGGGCCTTCGCTCTGATGCCGCGAGACCGGGTTAAGGCCCTGATCGATCTGGCCCACCGCCATGACGTTTATGTCTCGACCGGTGGGTGGATCGAGCACGTGCTGACCCGGGACGCCGAGACTGTCGACCGCTACATCCAGGAATGCCGCAATCTCGGCTTCGATGTCATCGAGATTTCCAAGGGCTTCATCTCACTGCCCGCCGACGACCTGGTGCGGCTGGTGGAGAAGGTGGTTCAGGCCGGCGTGAAGGCGAAGCCGGAACTCGGGATCCAGTTCGGCGCCGGCGGCGATACGCCCGCGGAGGCGCTGCGCGAAGAAGGCACCCGGGATGTGCAGTGGATCATCGAAGAGGCGCACCGCTGCCTGGATGCGGGCGCCGACATCATCATGATCGAATCCGAAGGCATCACCGAAAACGTCACCGCTTGGCGGACCGATGTGGTTGCCAGGCTCATCAACGCGATCGGCCTTGACAAGACCATGTTCGAGGCCGCCGACCCGCCCGTGTTCGAGTGGTACATCAAGAACTACGGCATCAACGTCAATCTGTTCGTTGATCACAGCCAGATCATCCAGCTGGAGTGCCTGCGCTCCGGGATCTGGGGCACGAAGAGCACCTGGGGCCGGGTGCGCTCGTTTGGCGGATGATCGGGCAGCAGTCGCACCGGCGGTGGAGGCCCACGCCCCGTGCGCCGCATTTATGGCAGGGACATCGCGGTCCGGCCGGCCCGGCGCGGGTCCTTAAGCGGACGCGGCGCCCGCTTCTGCGCGGCTCGTGGAGGTCCTCTCATCCGAGGCCATGGCCGCATAGGCCGCCTCCACCACCTCTGAGCCATACTTGCGTTCGAGCCGGCGGAGGGTGAAATGGCCGCCGGCCACCGCCTGGAAGTGCTGCATGAAGATGCCATTGACCAGCGCGCCGGAGGCGGCGCCGACTGCCGGGACGAGCTGGGCGGCCGCTTTGTCCGAGACGACCACGCCAAACCGGCTGGCGATCACGCGAATGATCTCAACGGAGGCCGGCAGGCTGGCGCGTTTCGCCCCCTGGCTGGCGATGCGCTCGATGACGCTCGAAAAATGCAGGGCCAGGGCGGCACGGACCTCGTAATAGCCGATTTCGGTGTAGTCGTCCTCATGAGTTCGGCCACCGAGAGCGAACACCGCCACACATGCCAGACGCGTTTCGGGCGACGTCAGGTCCTCGCCCTGGCTGCGGGCGATATCGGCGATCGCCCGCAGCATGAGGATCGTTGTGACCGGCAATTCGATCAGCAGTCCCGGCAGACCGAAGTAGCCGCCGACAGCGCCGGAGCCGATGGCCAGGAGCCGGTGGCGCCGGAACAGACTGCGATGCTCCGATGTCGTTTCGATGGAGCGGAGGGCCACGCCGGTTGCCTGTGCGATCGCGCCGCGCGCCGCGTTTTCCACCCGGTCGTGCCACGACGGCGGCAGCCATTTTGCCACCTGCCCCAGCGGGACGCCGAGAAGGCTGCTGAGCCGCGCGGCATAGCCCGGATGCTCCAGCGCCTCGTAGGCCAGGGCAAGGGCGTGAAAGTCCTCCGCAGCGATGGCTTCGGTTGCTGAGGTCATCGCGGCCGCGTCGCCTCCGGAGAGCCGGGTCGCGGCTCGGCCGGCTGGCCGGCCCGGGCGCCGCGCCGGCGCCAGGCCGATCCGCTGGCGCTTCGCAGCGCGAGCCCGGCCCTGCAAAGGGCTGTAACTTCGGTGGTAGCCTTGCTCCTGGCGATGGCTCTACACTCGACGGCTTGACCGTGGTGCTGACGTGACTGAATGAACATCGACGACATCGAAAATCAAATCCGCGAACACCTCCCCGCGTTAGCCGCCCTGGGCGGCACCGTCAAGCTGGACCTCGGTGATGAGCGCATCCTGTTCCTCGATGCCACGGGCGAGACGGCGGCGCTGTCCCGTGACGACCGGGAGGCCGACTGCGTTGTCAAGATCACGGCGGATGATTTCGGCAAGCTGATTGCTGGCGAACTGAATCCGCTTACGGCGCTGGCTTTCCGCAGAATCCGGATCAAGGGCGACACGGGCCTCGTGCGGACGCTGGCCTCGCGGCTTCGCGAAAAGAAGACTGCGCCCGAGGACTCCGCGACCGACGACGAGCCGGAGCCGGGCGAGGGAGAGACGCCGGCGGGCGGAGAGGGGCGGTCTCCGCCCTCGCAAGCCAGTGACGCCGGGGATTCGGAAGGCGGGTCCGGGCGCGAGCTGCACCGGTCGGAACAGACAGAGGCGCCGGCCGGTGCGCCAGCGCACGCTGGGTCCGATCGCGGCCGGGGGCCGTCCGAGCCGGTGACGGCGGGAAGCGTTGTTCCCGTCCATCAGCGGGTGCCGGGGCGCTTGCGGCTGGAGATCGAGGGCCTTAAGGGCGATCGGGCCCGGGCCGCACGGCTGGAAGACGAACTCCCCGACCTCGCCGGCCTCCATTCGGTGTCGGCAAGTCCGACGACGGGCCGGGTCCTGGTCCGCTTTGATCCGCAACAGGATAGCCGTGCTGCGCTCTCCCGGGTGGGAGAGGCGGTGATGGCGCTTGCAGCCGCGCCGCAGGAACTGTCCCGCCCGAAGCCGCCCGCTGCCAGACTGCCGGTGCGCCGGCGGAGAGGCACCCGGCCGCCGCCGCCAGAGCGCGAGGCGCAGGAGCAGGACCCGTGGCACGCGATGACCACGACCGACGTCCTGAAGGCTCTGTCGGCGGATAGCAGAAATGGACTGGCCGTGGAGGAGGTCGGCCGGCGGCTCGATCGCTACGGCCCGAACCGGCCGCCGGAGGCGCGGGAGCGGTCCCGGTTCAGCATTGCGATCGAACAGTTCGCGAGCCTCCCGGTGGCTCTGCTCGGCCTGTCGGCGGTGATCTCGGTTGCCACCGGCGGGCTTGCCGACGCCGTGGCGATCGTTGCCGCTGTCGGCATCAATGCCGCAGTCGGCTACGTCACCGAGAGCCGCGCCGAGCGGACCATCCGCAGCCTCACCAGACATGGCCAGCGCACGGCCTTCGTGCATCGGGGTGGCGAGCGGCAGGAAGTGCCGGTCGAGGATGTCGTGCCCGGCGATCTGCTGCTGTTGCAATCGGGCATGTTCGTCGCCGCCGATGCGCGCATCGTCGCAGCCGAGGATCTGACCGTCGATGAGTCGATGCTGACCGGCGAGAGCCTTCCCGCCCATAAAGTGGACGATGAACCTGTTGCCGGGAACGCACCGCTCGGTGACCGGTACACGATGGTCTACAAGGGGACGGTGGTGACCGGCGGCAGCGGCCGCGCGGTGGTGACCGCAACCGGTGACGACACCGAGATCGGCCGGATCCGCACCCTGGTCGGCGAGGCAGAGGCCCCGGAGACGCCGATGCAGCGGCAGCTGGGCGACATGGGCCGGCTGCTCGCCTATGTGTCGGGAAGTATCTGTCTTGCGGTCCTCGGAGCCGGGCTGTTGCGCGGCTACGGCTTCTTCGGGATGCTCAAATCGTCGACGGCTCTCGCCGTCGCCGCGGTGCCGGAGGGCCTTCCCGCCGTCGCAACCACCACGCTGGCCCTCGGCATGCGGCACATGCGCCGGCAGAAAGTGCTGGTCCGCCGACTCGAAGCCGTCGAGACCCTGGGCTCCGTCGGGGTCCTCTGTTTTGACAAGACCGGCACGCTGACCTTCAACCGCATGAGGCTGACCGAAGCACGGGTCGCCGGTGCGGTGTTCCGGGCCCGGGACGGCGATGGCGGCGATGAGGATGCCTTCGAACTGGTGCCGTCCGATGGGCCGGCGCCCGATCCGGATGCCGCCCGGGCGGACCTGATGCGGACCCTCAGAGCCGTCGCTCTTTGCAATGATGCCCACTTCGCCGATGGCGATGGCGGTGAGATTATTGGCAGCGCGACCGAGGCCGCCCTGCTGCGCGGCGCCATCGACGCCGGGCTCGACATTGCGGCCCTCAATTCGGACTGGCCGGTCCGGGACGTCCAGCGCCGCAGCGAAAACGCCAATATCATGGTCACCCACCACGAGGGCCGCAACGGCACCCGGCTGGCGGCCCTCAAGGGGGCGCCGAGGGAAGTGCTGGAACGCTGCCGGTGGATTAGCCGCGGCGACCGGACGGAGCCCCTTACCGAGGACGATGCGGCCGCGCTGATCGCTGACAACGATACGATGGCGGCGGCGGCACTCCGGGTGCTCGGCGTCGCCTTTCATAAAAGCGGCGACGGTACGCCGGCCGACGAAGACGGCTACGTCTGGCTCGGGCTCGTCGGCATGACCGATCCTCTGCGCCCGGGAATGCGCGAGCTGTTGCACACCTTCCACCGGGCCGGCCTGCGCACCGTGATGATCACCGGCGATCAGAGTGCGACCGCGCACGCGATCGCCCGGCAACTCGACCTCAACGAAGGCCGTGAGATTCGGATTCTCGAGTCGACCGAGCTGGAAAACGTCAATCCCGACCTGCTTGCCGCCCTCACCGGGCGGACCGACGTGTTCGCCCGGGTCAATCCGGCGCATAAGCTGCAGATCGTCCGGGGGTTCCAGCGCAACGGCTGCGTCGTGGCGATGACCGGGGATGGTGTGAACGACGGGCCGGCGCTGAAAGCGGCCGATGTCGGGGTGGCGATGGGCGCGGCCGGTTCGGACGTGGCGCATGAGCTTGCCGATGTGGTCCTCGAGGACGACAACATCGAGACGATGGCGGCCGCCGTCGCCCAGGGCCGGACCATCTACGGCAACATCCGAAAGTCCCTGCATTTTCTGCTTGCCACGAATTTAAGCGAAGTGGTCGTGGTCTCCGCGGCGACGGCCCTTGGGGTCGGTCAGCCGCTGAGCCCGACGCAGCTGCTGTGGATCAACCTGGTCAGCGACATCCTTCCCGGGATCGCCTTGTCCCTGGAGGCGCCGGCGCACGACGTGCTGAGGAGGCCGCCCCGGGATCCGAACGAGCCGATCGTCGGAACCGGCGACCTCTCCCGGGTGGCGACGGAAGGTGCGATCATCAGCGCCGGCGCGATGATCGCCTACGGCTGGGGGCTCGGCCGCTACGGCATCGGGCCACAGGCCCGGACCATGGCGTTCTGCAGTCTGACTGTTGCCCAGCTCCTGCATGCGCTTAGCTGCCGCACCGACCGCCACCGCGCGATCGGCGCCGGCCGGATGCCGTCGAACCGGCTTCTCACCGGCTCGGTGATCGGCTCGCTGGCAGTGACAGGGCTGCTGATGCTGCTGCCGGGGGCGCGGCGACTCCTCGGCGCAGGGCCGGTCGCGCCCGTTGACTGGCTGGTGACGGCGGCCGGCGCGGTCGCGCCGTTCATCGCGATCGAGACGGCCAAGCCCTGGTTGTCGCGGATCGGCTCCGGTGCCGCCGCCGCGGTGCCGGCGCTACCGGTCGCGGCGGCCCAGCACGAGCAGCATGGGGACGAGCAATGACCCAGGACTTCGTTTTCGCGTCGGAATCGGTGACCGCAGGCCACCCCGACAAGCTCTGCGACCAGATCAGCGATGCCATCGTCGACCAGTTTCTGCACGGTGACCGGTTCAGCCGGGTCGTTGCCGAAACCGCACTCGCCACCGGCGTTGCCTTCATCGCCGCGCGTGTGCGCTCCCGGGCCGGTGTCGACCTGCCCAGCATCGCCCGGGACGTCATCGCCCGGGTCGGCTACGACTCCGAGACGTTCAACGCCCGCAACTGCAGCGTCATGACCTCGGTTAACGAACTGCTGCCGGATCTCCACGACCACGTTGATGAGCACGAGATGTCCGACGCAGCCATGGACCGGCTGCCGGCAAGCCATCTGGTCACGGTATTCGGCTATGCCTGCGACCACACGCCAGCGCTGATGCCGCTGCCGATCTGGCTGTCCCGCCAGCTGGCCCGGCGGATTGCCGAGGTCCACCAGGCGGGGCAGTGCCCTTACCTCACACCGGACGGCACCGTGCAGGCCGCGGTGGAATTTCGCGAGCGGCGGCCGAGCCGCATCCACAGCGTCACCCTGGTTGCGGCGCTGGACGCGGCGACGGCACCGGATTCGGCGACCCTTGAGAGGGACCTGCGCCGCCATGTGATCGATGCCGCGTTCGCCAACGAGGCGATCGCCCCTGATCGCGACACCGAGGTCTTCATCAATCCCGGCGTGACCTTTTACGGCGGCGGGCCGGCCATGCACGCCGGCCTGACCGGGCGGAAAATGGCGGCAGATACCTATGGCGGCTTTTCCCGGCAGAGCGCCGCAGCCCTCAGCGGCAAGGACCCCACGCGGATCGATCGCGTCGGCGCCTATGCAGCGCGGTACGCGGCGCGCAGCGTGGTTGCCGCCGGGCTTGCCCGGGAGTGCGAGGTCCAGCTCAGCTATTCGATCGGCTCGGCACGGCCGGTGAGCGTGCAGGTGGACACCTTCCGCACCGGGCAAAGACCCGACCCGGAGATCGGCGACCGGATCAGCCAGGTCTTCGACTTCCGTCCGGCCGCGATCATCCGCAAATTCGATCTTCGCAACCAGCCGGCCGGATTTTACAAGCGGCTCGCCGCCTATGGCCACGTTGGCCGCCCTGACCTGAACCTGCCTTGGGAGGCTGAGGACAAAGTCACCGAGTTAGGGGGCTCATAGTGCGTCTCTGCGGCTATGGCGCCGGCAGCTTACCGTTGCTCCGGCGCCGCCGGCCACTGCCGGGTGAGCGAGAGGGCGCGCAGGGCATACCACAGGGCGCTGATTGCCGGCATCGCGATCCGACCACGGCTGAACTGTACGGCGGCGATCAAAATGAAGGTTGTAGCGAGCAGGCTGCCGATATCGCCCCGGCCGTCCGAGGCGTTTGAGAAGCGCTGGTTGAGTTCGCCGAGCACCGCCAGCCACCGTTCGCTCGCCAGGGCAACGGGGGGCCGCAGCCCAGGGTCGGCGACGACGAACAGGTCGCGGGACCGGGCGAAGGCGAGGATTGCGTCTTCATCGTCGTCGTGGACGATCAGCAGGCTTGCCGTCGCCGCATTGGCCTCGACGGCGGCGACCCCGGTATAGCCACCGAGTGCCGCTGCGGCCTTGGCGAAGTAGCCGCTGTCCCGTTGCCGCTCCGGGATGCGCAGCCGCATCCGACCGGGGATGCGGTGAACCACCCGGGCTTCCGGGGCCCCGGCCACGCCTAGCGGTCCTCCCGGCGGTCCGGATCCGCGGCCGGCCTCCCGGTGGCGGGATCGTCTGCATCCGTCCCGCCGGAGGCCGTCCTCGCTGCACCGGACATTTCTGCGGCCATGGCCGCGGCTGCGGCGCCGGCGGCGCGGGCCTCTTCGGTCATCTCGTGCCGGGCCTCGGCCAGGAGGTCCTCGGTCGCTTCACTGAACCTGGCGGCGGATTCCAGCCCTCGCTGATAGGCACTCATCCCGGCTTTCATCGCCGCCTTGATCCCCGGCCGCGATGCGCGGATGAGGGTGGGCAGGACGGTGGCCACAACGGCGCCGGCAACGGCTCCGACGAACAGGTTTCGCGCACTCAATGACGTCAGCCCCCGGTGGTCTGATTTCCTTTCACAGCCCCTCAGACTATCGGATGGCCGCGCGCCTGTCATCAGGGTCCTGGCCGCCGAACCGCTTGGCTTGCCGGACAAGGCGGTGCACCCCGGGAACCGCGGCTTTCCTCTCAGGGCGGGGGGTCGAGGGGCCCCATGGCGCTCAGCAGCTCATGCAGCAAAGGGTTGGGAAACCGGCGGGACAAGGTCACCGCGAAGAATGCCTCGTGGATCCCGGGAAGGCGGTCCGCCTCCCTTAAGAGGCCGGTTGCCAGTTCGTCCTCGACGACGATGGGCGGAACGACGGCAAGGCCCATGTCCTCGCGGGCGAGCAGCCGCATCATTGCCATGTCGTCCACCTCGGCGGCGAGGCGCGGACGGATCCCGAGACGATGGGTCAGGGCGTCGAAGCTGGTCCGAACGCCGCTGTCGAGTGACGGTACGATGAGCGAATGGCCCGCCAGAAGCTCCGGGAGCGGCGCCGTTTTCGCGAGCCGCTCTGGCGTGCCGATCAGGCTCACCCGCTGCTCGGCGACCCGGTGGGAAATCCACGGCGTGGCCGCGTCCCGGGGGGGAGCCTGATTGACCAGCACCACATCCAGCCGGTGTGCCTCCAGGGCCTGGAGCAGATCGGCGAGGCTGCCGGAGCGGAGGATCACCTCCACATCGTCGCGGCCGACGACGGGCCGGAGGAAACTGATCTGGAAATTGCGCGACAAGGTGGCCAAAGCACCGATGCGCAGGATCTCCCGCATTTTCTGTCCGCCGCTTCGCAAGGTCCCGAGCAACTCCTCCCCGGTTGCAAAGATCGCGTCGGCATGGTCAAGCGCGATACGCCCGGCCTCAGTCAGATGCAGCTGGCGGCCGCGGCGCTCGAACAGCGGGTGACCGAGGCGCTCTTCGAGTTTGCGGATCTGCACCGAAAGCGCGGACTGCGACAGGTTCAGGCGCTCGGCGGTGCGGGTCAGGTTGCCGTCATGGGCGACGGCCCAGAAGTAGCGCAGGTGGTTGTAATTCAGGTCGGTCATGTCGTTCTATATTATCGAACGTTGATCGACAAACAATGTATTTTTTAATCCATTCGCGACCTGCTAACTGCGTGTGCAAAGCCAATTCCGCACATAGAGGAGGTCGCTTTGCAACTCTATATCCTGCCGTTTCTGGCGCCGATCGGGCTGCTCGCTGCCGCCACGATCGCGTTCATGAACGCCGGCCGCCGGCCGAAACAGGTCCCGGCGCTCGCCGAAGCCGCCGCGCTGTTCGCGCTCGTCGTCGCGCTCGGATCAGCGGTCATCCTGATCAGTCATGGTGGCGCGACCAGTTCGCTGATCGGCGCCGGCGGGATCGGCCTCTCCGCGCGCATCGATATCGTCAGCGTCGTGATGATGCTGCTCGTCTCGTTCGTCGGCTGGGTCGTGGTCCGGTATGCGGCCACGTATGTGGACGGCGAGGCGCGGCAGGGCGCCTTCATGGGCTGGCTCATCACCACGCTCGCTGCGGTGCTGCTGCTCGTGCAGGCCGGCAACCTCGTCCAGTTCGTTCTCGCCTGGATCGCCACCAGCCTGGCACTTCACAGGCTGTTGCTGTTCTATCCCGACCGCGTGCAGGCGCAGCGCGCGGCGCACAAGAAATTCGTGTGCGCCCGTCTTGGCGATGCGGCGCTGATCGGCGCGGCGGCACTGCTGTTTACGACTTACCACAGCACCGACATCGCGACGATCCTCGGGGCCGCGCGCACCGGGGAGGCGACGGCTGTGGCAGGGTGGGCGGCAGCGCTGATCGCCCTGGCGGCTCTCCTTAAGTCGGCGCAGTTCCCGACGCACGGCTGGTTGACGGAGGTGATGGAAACGCCGACCCCGGTTTCCGCGCTGCTGCACGCGGGTGTGATCAATGCCGGCGGCTTCCTGCTGATCCGCTTTGCCGACGTCATGCTGAATGCGCCCGGCGTGCTGGCGATCCTGGTGATGGTCGGCGGTTTTACCGCGGTGTTCGGCGGCGCGGTGATGCTCGCCCAGCCGGCGGTGAAAACCTCGCTGGCCTGGTCGACCGTGGCGCAGATGGGATTCATGATCCTGCAGTGCGGCCTGGCGCTGTTCCCTCTGGCGCTTCTGCACATTGTCGCGCACTCCCACTACAAGGCGCACGCCTTCCTGGCCTCCGGCAGGGCGGTCGACGGCGTCGCCGCGATCCGCCGTCCGGGACCGGTGGCGATTCCCAGTATGGCGGCCGTGGGACAAGCGTTCCTCCTCTCGATCGCCATCTACATCCTGATCGGCGCGATCTTCGGATTTGAATCGAAGTCGCCGCAGGCGATCGCCGTTGGCGCGATCCTGATCTTCGGTGTCGCCTATCTGATCGCGCAGGGGCTGGCCGATGCGGCGCCGCAGGTGCTGACCCGGCGCACCACGCTCTACGCCTTTGCGACTGCCGTGGCCTATTTCGCGCTGCAGACCGGCGCCGAATGGCTGACGGCCGGCACGCTTCCGGCGACGCCGGCACCAGGGCCGCTCGAATGGGCGCTCATGGTGCTCCTGGTGTTCAGCTTCGGCCTCGTGGCGGTGGCGCTGGCGATGTTCCCGCTGTGGGCCTCTCACCCGGCGGCCGCCGGGCTGCGCGTGCATCTCGCCAACGGCCTTTACGTCAACGCGGTGTTCGACCGCATCCTCGGCGGCTGGTCCACCCGCCGCTCGTCCTGACCGTTCCGCTCGCTGGAGAAGAAAGAGATGACCCTGGAAACTGCCATCACCACTTCTGCGGCCGCCGCGCTCGACGCTGCCGCCGAAGCCGCGACGCGGGCCATTCCGCCGGTCTGGCCGCTGGCGTCGAGCGTTGCCGTCAACCCCTTTCTTCGCCAGACAGGCGAACGCCTCGCCACTGCGGGGGCCCGGCTTGCCCGGGTTGGCGGCATACGCCTGACCATGCCGCGCCGTTGGTACGTGCAGAAGATCGACGCCGGTGACATCACCGACGAGGATCTCGCCGAGGCGCTAGCCTTTGCGCCGGCGGCTCGGCGCCCAGCCGATGTTGCGGCGCTGAAGGCGGCAGCGGCATCACCGGCGCCCGCGCCCAGGGCGTTAGCGACGATCGCCGACCTGGCGGCCGACGTTTCCGGCATCGACTGGCCCGGTCTGATCGCTGATCGGATCGGCGCCTGGGCCGCGGCCTACTTTGACGAGGGCCAGGCACTGTGGGCGGCGCCGCGGGGCACTGGCGCCTATGCTGCCTGGCGGGCCTTTGCCATTCACGACCTGACGCCCGAGACGATCGGTCTCGGCGGCTTCGCGGCGCATGTTGCTGGCACCCCGGAGACGGCGCGGGAGGCGATCGCACGGGCGGCGGCGCGCCTCGAACTCAGCGACGCGTCCCTGACGACCTACTTCCACCAGCTCCTGACGACCCTGGTCGGCTGGGGGCAGGTGGCGCGTTACCGGCTGTGGCAGGCGGAGCTTGCCGGCGCGGCGGACGACACGCCCCTCCAGATGCTCGCCATCCGCCTCGTCTGGGAGGAAGCGCTTTACGAGCGCTATGCCGGCAAGATCGCCGGCACCTGGGCGTATGTGTGCGACGAACATGCGGCGCCGGTGACCGCCACCGCCGATCTCGTCATCGACGAAATCCTCCAGGAGGCGGCGGAGCGGGCGGCACAGCGCGGGCTGGCTGCGACCTTGGCCATGCCGAGCCCGACGCCGTCGGGCCGACGGCCGGCGCTGCAGGCGGCATTTTGTATCGACGTGCGCTCGGAGGTGTTTCGCCGCGCCCTCGAGGGCGTCGATCCGAACATCCAGACCATGGGGTTCGCCGGCTTCTTCGGCATGTTCGCGGCGCACCGGCGGTTTGCGTCGGACGTGACCGAGTTGCGCCTGCCGGTGCTGCTCAACCCGACGGTGACCACATGCTCCGGCGGTCCGGACGACGCCGCCGCCGACCAGAAGTCCCGCTTCACCGCCCGCGCGGTGCGGGCCTGGCGGCGGTTCAAGCTCGCCGCCATCTCCTCATTCGCCTTCGTCGAGGCGACGGGGCCGGTCTACGTTGCGAAGCTGGTCCGCGACGCCATGGGCCGGGATGCGCCGCCGGTCCCGAACGACCCGGCGCCGCGGCCTGATCCGGCGCTGTCCCTCGAAACCAGGCTGGCAGGGGCGGAGATGGTGCTGCGGGCGATGTTCCTGACTGAGAACTACGCCCGCCTCATCGTGCTCGCCGGCCATGGCGCCCGCGTCGTCAACAATCCGTTTGCCAGCGCACTGCATTGCGGCGCCTGCGGCGGCTACTCGGGTGAGGTGAACGCCCGTCTGCTGGCGAGCCTGCTCAACGACCACGACGTCCGCAAGGGCCTTGCCGGGCGCGGCCTGGTGATCCCGGACGACACACTGTTCGTCGGCGCTCTGCACGATACCACGACGGACGAGATCACCCTTTACGATGCCGATCATCCGTCACCGGTCCACGCCGAGGACCTGAAGAAGGCGCGCGCGTGGTTCAGTGCCGCCGCCAAGGTCACCCGCGGCGAACGGGCGCTCAGGCTGCCGCGGGCAAAGGATGAGAGGACCATCCCGCCGCGCAGCCGCGACTGGGCGGAGGTGCGGCCGGAATGGGCACTCGCCGGCTGCAAGGCGTTCATCGCCGCGCCACGGAAGCGCACGGCCGGCCGCAGCCTCGAAGGCCGGGCGTTCCTGCACGATTTCGACTGGCAGCAGGACAAGGAGCGCGGCTACGGCGTGCTTGAACTGATCATGACGGCTCCGGTGGTCGTGGCGAGCTGGATCAGCCTGCAATACTACGGCTCGACTGTGGCGCCGCAGGTGTTCGGTTCCGGAAACAAACTTCTCCACAACGTGGTCGGAGGTATCGGCGTCGTCGAGGGCAACGGCGGCGTGCTCCGGACCGGCCTGCCCTGGCAGTCCGTGCACGATGGCGAGAATTATGCCCACGAACCGCTGCGGCTGTCCGTCTGCATCGAGGCGCCCTGCGAAGCGATGACAGACATCCTGCGGCGTCATGAGGGTGTGCGCGCGCTGTTCGACAATCACTGGCTGCACCTTTTCCAGATCGACGAAGCCGGTCGTCTGGCCTCGCGCTATGCCGGCAACCTCGAGTGGACGGCCTTGAACGCGGCTGCCGAGGCGGACGCGCAGGCGGCAAGGCTGCAAGCCGTCGGGTGAACCGTACCGGGGCGGTCGCTCCTCCCGGCTGCGGTGCCTCCGGCGACGGGTGGCTGGCGGGCAAGTGGTTCGATGCTGACGGATGAGTCCCATCCGTCAGATGAATCGAACCACAGGATCAAGATCTGAGTGGATCGACCGATCATTCGCTTGGGAACCAACCGAATGATCCGATCCACTAGCAGCGGGTGTTCAGCCGCCGGCGCGAGGACGGTGGCTGGGATTACCGCGATCCGCCGCCGGAATTCTGGGACCAGTACAACACTGCCCTTCGACCCGGTTCGCACTTCCGGATCCATCCTCTCCTGCATTGGACCGACATCGATATCTGGGAATACATCGCACAGGAGAACATCCCCATCGTTTCACTGTATTTTTCAAAAAATGGCAAACGGTACCGGTCGCTTGGAGAGAACGGCACGACAGCCCCGATTGACTCCGACGCATCAACCATCCCGGAAATTATGAATGAACTTAAGAAAACCCGAACGGCGGAACGCTGTGGCCGCCTGATGGATCATGAATCGGAAGATGCCTTCGAACGCCTGAGGCTGTCGGGGTATCTGTAGAGGTTGCGGTGAGGGCGTCTCCGGTTGCCCGGCACACACCGAGCAACCGCGACACGGAGGACGCATCGGGCCGTTTCGCCCGCAGCAACAATCCTTAGAGCTGGAAGCGTATGGCGCTTCCAGCCCTGAGGGGTAAACCGCTGGTCCGGTATCAGCCCACAGGCTCCATCGCTTCTGCCTTGCTGATGCGCTCGTCGCCGTCCTTATCGTAGGTCTTAATGTTTTCTTCAGCCAGCTTTACGACCTCACCCCAGCGGTGACTTCCCGGACCAGCCATAAAATCACCAGGCCACAAGCACTCGACCATCTCTTTCCGGTCAATGTAGCCATTACTGTTGCGGTCGATCCGCATGAACCTCTCTTCTTTCGTCACGTCCGTGAAGCCGGGCATAGCAAAATCACAGCGGCCACGCTGAATGACATCCTGCGCCGACACTGGTATGGACAGGAGAATACCCGCACACGAAATCCCGGCAGTGACCGCGATTGCCGTCAGCTTTTTCATTGTCATCGCTCCTTGCTCTGTTAAAACAGACGTAACCAGTGACGGAGGCTAGCAGTGGTCCATACCGTGGACCTTAACGCAGGATAAAATATCATTCAGATTTGCCTGAGTTTACAAGCGATCGGTCGCTCCGGATCCTGCGTCTTGGCACAAACAGCGCTGCGAACTTGCCGTCACAAGCCCCGGCCGTCGGTTCCCCGCCCGGGACCGTTTCGACTTTCATGCTGTTGCTGCCATCGCAACCCGGGCCCGTTCGGGGAGGATGAATCCGATCGCTGGCGCCGCCTTGCTCGCCGGCCCCGGGTTGATCGGACGGTTCCGGGCCGCCGGGCGCGGCCGGGGACAGCGCCGCTGCTCCGCCGGTCTGACCGGACACAGCGCTGCCGGGTTTCCGGGGCTGTCGGAGGCCGCAGTTCCGGGTTGCGCATGCCGGGCGACCACAGGGCCGGCCATCGGGTTCATGACCGCCGCGCGTCCCCACATCGCCGGCATAAGCTTGCGGAGCGATCGGCGGAAAGCTCCGGCGGCGCTCCGCTCGAGAGGGCAAGGCCACGCAGGATTGTCGCGCGAAAGGAAAACATCCTGAAATCCGCTTTAACGTGTGTGAATGGCCTCTGTCCCCTGATCCTTGTACTGTCAGCTTTGTCGACAGGGCAGGAGTCGATCATTCTTGCTGCGATTTGTTTTATGAGGGCTCGATCAGCGTAAAGAAAAACTCTTGACAACATCCGCCCGGGCGTCCGTTGCGCGCAGAAAACGGAACCTGGCAGGTCTCGCGGGAGAGAGGAAAAAGATGCAAACATACAGTCCTGCCGGCGCCGGCGAGGAGAGCCACGCCACGGAACGGGGTTGGCAAGGGCGTCCGACCGATCGCCGCGCCTTGTTGCGGTGGCGGGCCGTCCCTTCATGCTTGCCGGCGGCAGACCGGCGGAACCGATGTCGCGACGAAGCCGTTCCTGGCTGGCTGGCGAGCAAAACCGATGAGCGATCCTGAGGCCCCTCAACCCGACGGCGTCCGGGGCGCCCGTCCACCCGCTATCGATGCCGTTATCCTGCGATTCGAGGGCGTCGTTGCCGATTATTCGACGAACGAAGCAGAGATCTGGAAAGATCTGATTGACGGGTATCTGTCAGAACGCAGCGAGAGAACAGGCGAGGAATATGAGCCCTTTGACCGGCGAGGGGACTATTACGGACGGGTCGCCGGGATGTCATCACGTGCCGCTGTCTCGAGCCTTCTTGCCGTACGGGGGATCACGCTGCCGCTCGGACGTCCGAACGATAATTCCACCGAAGAGACCGTTTGGGGATTGGCCAATCAGGCAGATGAGTCCATTCGGTCCTGGCTGCAAACTCATCCGATAGGTGTTCTACCGGGTGCAGCCTCGTTCCTGGCTTTGTTAGCAGACGCCGAAATTAAAATTGCGATTATTTCGCCCTGGGCAATGGTGAATGGTATTTTGGAAAATGCAGGCCTGCGGAACTCCGTTCATGTTGAAGTCATAGCGAATAATATTGCCAATATGTCGTATCCGAACAGTTCCGCCGGAAAAGCCCTCCTTGAGGCGGCCAGGCACCTGAGAGGGGAGCCGTCACAAATGGCAGTTCTGGAATCCTCGCTGGCGGGGATCGGCGCCGCACGTCAGGAGGGGTTCGGCTTGGTTATCGGTGTGGATCGGGAGTCTCAGGAAGATCGGATGGTCCGGGCGGGCGCACATTGGATCATCAACGATCCTGCGGAACTCTGTGTCAACCAGGATCGACGCTTAGGCTTGAGAACGGTGGCGTCTTTGCCGTCCATCTGGAGTAGCGAAGAAGAAATAAAAAAGCGCGTAAAGTATACCGAACTCGCAGTATTTCTGGATTATGATGGCACTCTAACACCGATTGTGGATGATCCGGAGGATGCTGTCCTTGAAACCGCTATGCGCGATACGCTGGCAGAGCTCTCCAAAAACACGACCGTGGCAATCATCAGCGGAAGGGATCTGCCAGATCTCCGGCAGCGTCTTGGTCTTTCTTCGTCGATTTTTCTTGCGGGCAGCCATGGTTTTGACATCGCTGGTGGCGGGAAATGGCGCGAAACGCTCGAGAAAGGCACGGAATTCCTGCCACTGCTCGACCGCGCGGAGTCTGAACTGCATCAGCGGCTTAATGTTATTCAAGGCATTCATGTAGAACGCAAGCGGTTTTCAATTGCTATACACTATCGCCATGTTCAAGATAAGGATCTGGCTCGGCTAAAGACGGATATCGAATCCATTTTGGATCAGGAGCCCCGGCTCCGTGGCAGTTCAGGAAAGAAAGTCTACCAGATTCAGCCGCGTATTGATTGGGATAAAGGCAAGGCGCTCACCTGGATTTTGGGAAAGCTTGGACTGAATCGGAATAAACTGTTTGCACTCTATATCGGAGACGACATCACTGACGAAGATGCCTTTCGGACCCTGCCCGGCTGGGGGGTCGGGATTGTTGTCCGCGACGGCGACCGTAGAACATCGGCAGAGTATCGGCTGGACAACCCGGAGGATGTCAGAGCATTTTTAAATTTTCTCATACAAGTACGAAGTTGAAAAAAGAGACAACAGCGCCGGAGGCGAGCTCAGAAAAACCCTGACGATCGAGGATGAAAAAACGAGCCACGTTGACTGCGTGGTCCTCGGCCCGAGACATCGTGGCGCATGGGGCTTGAGCCAAGTGTGCCGGCCTTGTCGCCCAGCGGCCACTGTGTCAGCCGCAAAGAAAAGTCTGGCACGTTTCCATCAGGCGATGGAGTGACGGACTTCTCCGGGCACCTTTCGGGTTTCAGCGGTGGGACGGGGGCGTTCGCGCGGGCCAGGGTTTGACCGGGCCGGTGAACGTACCTATGCTGGTGTTTGGAGGTGGCGCGGCGTGGTCGGGTGGATAAACTTGCCGCTGTCCCGGACGGTGCGGATCGGGAAGTGGGCCCGGGAGCCAACAGCCGCGCATCATGACGCGGCTTGAGGATGAGGACGCCCACGGTATCCTTGGGCTACGGTGTCGGGGTGGCGTATCGGGTTCAACAACCGCGTTGGGATCTGTAATCCGGAGCGGAACGCGCATGGAAGAAGGCATGACTAATACATGGATTGCACTGGTTTTCTGGGCGGGTCTGCTCGCTTTGGCTATTCCGTATGTGCTCTATGCCAAGCATCCTGATCAAAAACCGGTCGCGGCCATCAGCATATTCATCCTGATTTTCTCGGCCATCGCGTTTGCATTGTATGGAGCAATTGTGGTTATTCTGAGTGCTTTTGACATGGCGGCGGTTCTTCGTCAGCCGTTAGCTGCTGTCGTGTTCATGCTTGTGATATTTCTTCCGGCCATTCTTGTCGCCCGCTGGCAAATCCGCAAACCGCCGGCAAGATCACCTCGTCTGCGATGACAGAGCAGACCTTGTGGGCGATTTGTGAGCCGATGGTCAGCCGGGAATGATCAAAGGCCGCGCACGGATCGTCTGAACGCGCACGGATTGATCGAAAAAGCGTTCCTGTCGTGTCTGTGAGCGGATTTCCAGATGTTCAACCAGTGCAGGGTGATGCAGCTGGAACATTGACGGGTGAGGTCTTAATTTCACGAATTGTCGATTGAAGGGTAGCGTTTGTTTGAAGATTTGGGTGAAACTGCTAAATGAGTTATAACGAAATGCCATCCGGCCGATCATGTCAAGCGACGACGGCACAATCGCTCTTCGTTGATTTATATGAATTGACGATGGCGCAGGCTTATCTGGCCGAGAACATGGGGAAGGAAGCAGTCTTTAGTCTGTTTGTGAGAAGGCTGCCGCGCAATCGCAATTACCTCCTGGCGTGCGGGCTGGACGACGTTCTGGCATACTTGGAAGAGATGCAATTCGATGCGGAGGCAATTGAGTATTTGGACTCGCTTGGAATGTTCAAGCACGAGTTTCTTGAGTGGCTCGGCACGTTTCGGTTCTCCGGTGATGTTTTTGCCGTGCCGGAAGGAACTGTGGTTTTTGCAAACGAACCGATTCTCGAGGTGAGCGGGCCCATCGCAGAAGCGCAGATTGTTGAAACCTTCATCATGAATCAGGTGCATCTTCAGACGACGCTTGCATCGAAAGCGGCGCGGGTGGTCACCGCCGCACGGGGGCGGAGCATCGTGGATTTCGGGCCGCGGCGTATGCATGGTGTTGACGCCGCTTTGAAAGCGGCTCGTGCCTTTCACATCGCTGGCGTCACTGCGACCTCGAATGTCTATGCGGGCAAGATTTATGGAGTAACGGCGACCGGGACCATGGCACACAGTTTCGTGCAGGCCTGGGATCAGGAGGCTGACGCGTTTCGCGCGTTCGCCCGCTGTTATCCCGGCACGATCCTGCTCGTCGATACCTACGATACGGTCCGGGGTGTTGAAAGGGTTTGCGAACTGGCCCGCCAACTTGGTGAATCCTTCCGCATCCGGGGTGTCCGCTTGGACTCGGGCGATCTCGTTGACCTGGCGTTCCAGTCCCGCAAGATTCTCGATGCGGCGGGGCTCAATCATGTCGAGATTTTTGCCAGCAGCAGTCTCGATGAGCATGCAATTGATGCCATTCTCAGCGCCGGAGCGCCGATCGACGGTTTCGGTGTCGGCACCAAGATGGGTGTGTCGGAAGACGCCCCGAGCCTGGATATTGCCTACAAGCTTTGCGCTTATGGTGGCGAAGGCCGGTTGAAGACCTCGACGGGCAAGCCGGTTTTGCCGGGCCGCAAGCAGGTCTTCAGAAATGTTCAGGACGAGAGGGCGTGCGGCGATGTGATCACCCGGGCGGATGAGCAGACCCTTGGGCGGCCGATGCTCGAACAGGTTATGGCCGGCGGCCGGCGGGTTAACTCACCACGTGTATCGCTGGATCAGGCCCGTGAAAACGCCCGTCGGCAGATCGAAGCGCTGCCGGATCAGATCAGGGCGCTGGCGCCGGCCGTGGAACCCTATCCGGTCTCGGTGAGCGACCGGCTGAGGGCGGATCAGCAGCGGATCATCCGGACGATGGGCTAACGACTGAGCGCCTGCCGTCGCGCCATCGGGCGCGGCTCCACCCCCGGTGGGAACCGGAGGCCGGGCCCTTCGTCGGCATCCGCTGGCTCGCCTGTCCCCGTCAAGTGGTTCGTGGGTTGGTCTGTACGGAAAGGCCGACGCTCCCGGGTCGGTCCGTCGTTCGGCACTCAAGCGGCTTGCAGATCGCGGGGGCGGATGAACGCCAGGAGACGTGCCTCGCCGGGGCTGAGCGCCCGCCACCGCTCGATGTCCGCGGCGAACATCGCGAGTGCGCCAGTGGGAAACTTCTCATTGAGGTGCTGCAGGGCAATGCCGCCGCCGCGTCCTGCCAGCATGGTGGCGAGGCGCTCGACGCCGGGATTATGGCCGATGAGCAGGACGGTTCCGACCTCGTCCGCGAGCCCCCGCAGGCGGCGCAACAGCAGCGGCGCTTCGGCCAGGTAAAGGGCGCGCTCGAACCGCACCGGCGCCGCGCCTCCGAGCACGCCCTGCAGGTGATCGAGCGTCTCCCGCGTGCGCCGGGCAGGTGAGCACAACACCTGGTCGGGGCGGACGTCCAGGGTCGCGAGATGGCTCGCCATCGCTGCCGCGGCGAGGCGGCCGCGTTTCGCCAGCGGGCGGTCGAAGTCGGCCAGCTCGGCATCGCGCCAGCTGGACTTGGCGTGGCGGAGCAGCAGGATTGTTTTCACGGAACGGTGGCCTCAACCCTCCCAGTGGCGGCTGGTCATAAGAGTTTAGCCCAGGTTCGCTGTCGGTGCGAGGGCTCCGCGGCGACCGGTCTTTTTCGCATGTGCGAAGCCTTGGCCAGCTCAGGATACCGGTCGTGGGCACGGGCGTGAAATTTTTGGAAAGGATGCGGCCAAGAAAATTTTCGTTCATTCGCCGGTTTTGATTGACCTTGCGTTCGCGAACGGCTACATCGGGCGCGGTGGCAGGCGGCTGGCCCGTCGGGGCTGTGCGCCAGCTACCGTTCACGACCGCGTTTGCGATGGCTCGCCGCCGCCTGCTTTCACCGGTGGCGCCGCGTCCGACCGGTCAGTCCGTCTGCCAGCAACCGAGCAGGACAGATCCATGCCCAGTGAACCCATGACCGGCGCTCAGATTCTATTGAAGGCTTTGATTGATCAGGGCGTGACCGACGTTTTCGGATACCCCGGCGGCGCGATTCTGCCTGTATATGACGAACTGTTCAAACAGAATACCATTCGCCACGTGCTCGTTCGCCAGGAAGGCGGGGCCGTCCACGCAGCGGAAGGCTACGCCCGGTCGACGGGCCAGGTGGGCGTGGTCTTTGTGACCTCCGGCCCCGGCGCCACCAACGCGGTGACCGGGCTCGTCGACGCGCTG
>CAYVUM010000011.1:0-47597 GCA_964454795.1 uncultured Rhodospirillaceae bacterium | reverse complement strand
GGATCCGCCGTTAAGCCCTGTTCACTCCCCCCTTCGGCCAGGACGCCGGGATCAGAACCGCTGCTCAAGGGTGTGGCGCTCCGCCTCCCGGAAAATCCATGCTTCAAGTCCGGCCATTTCGGCTTCGGCCCCGTCCGCGCCGAGCAGCCGGCCGGCCGTGGCTTCAAAGGCATCCCGCTCGGTGCGGCAGGCAATTGCGAGCGAACGGGCGAGGGCCCGGGCGGCCGGCGGGCTGACCCCGGCCATGCGATCAAGGCGCTCACCAACGCAGTGCTCAATGCGGGTGCGAGCGGCGGTCAGCGCGGCTTCCTCCCGGTCGGACAGGGGTGGCCGGTCGGCGCATCCCGCCAGGGCCACGACGCCGAGAACAACCGCGCCGAGCCGGCGGCAGAAGCCGGGATGTCCGGACCAACAGCCCGCAGCAGTCACGGCAGCGTCGCCGCCGTGGCGAACAGCCGCCGCGGGCCCTGCCCCCAGGACCGCACGATGAACCCCAGTTCACTGGCATCGCTGATCAGGACGATGGCCGAGCGCGCGACGATGCTGCCTCCGGCCGTTCGCCCCTCGGAATGGATGGTGTAGACGGATTGGCCAAGGGTCCGGCGAAGCTCGCCCGGATCGGTGATGCCCTCATCCAGTTCCAGCTGCTCGCGGCTCAGGCCGGGCAGCAACGCGCTCGAGTTGGTCAGCGCGTTCCCCTCTCCGTCGCCCGGCCCGTACAGCGCCATGGCATCCCGGACCAGAAGCGGCGCCACATCCAGGTCCGGCTCGGGTCGCTGAGAGTGGATCGTAATCGCCGGCGTCACCCTTCGCAGCATGGCCGGAGTCATGCCGAACACCTGGGCAAGCTCGCCAACGTGCTCGAAGGACGCATCCTTGGCTTCGAACGCGAGCCCGGCGGAGCGGTAATCGAAGTCTTCGGCGCCGCCAGCCTCCGCATTCCCATCGGCATCGCGAAAATCGATGACCGCAGCGGCCAGCGCCCCGGCTTCCGCCTCGTCCGCCCCGGCAGCCTGGAACAGGGCGCGGAGCAGCGCTTCGGAAGCCTGATTGAGATCGATCTTGCCCTCCTCGTTCTGGACCGCGAACTTCACCTCGCCATCCCCGAATGACCAGGAATAGGGGGTGTCGTCAGCACGGATCGAGCCGGCCTGGGTCGGATCAAGCAGGGTCAGAATCACCCGATGGAGACCGGCATCGGCCAGGGCTTCGGCGCGAGCGTTCTCCACGGCGTTGCGGGCCAGGTTCATCTCGTTGCGGGTGCTGGCACTGAACGAGGTGGTCAGCGCCGACAGCAGAACCACCGCCCAGAGAACCATGATCAGCGCGACGCCGCGCTCCGAGCGGCGGTGCCGGCCGCGGGGCGCTCCCGGCAACCGGGGTTCGGGCGGATCGACCGGCCTAGAGCAGATCCCGATCAGATTGAATCGCTTTGCGATCCAATCTGATCGGGTGAATCTGCTCTGATTCAACAGGGTAGAGCGGATTCACGCCTCCCAATAGCATCGCGGAGCGATCCTATTGGGAGGCGCCCCGCTCTAGTGGATCGGATCATTCGGTTGGTTCCCAAGCGGATGATCGGTCGATCCACTCAACGATTGATCTTGTGGTTCGATTCATCTGACGGATGGGACTCATCCGTCAGCATCGAACCACTAGGTGCCACCAAACCCTTCCCGGACGCGGAATTCCTCAAGGATCGGACGCAGCCGCTGCATCCGCTGGTTCAGCGTCTCGGTCGCGTCCCGCGCCGTCTCCCGGTCGCGGATCACCCGGGGGGTGATGATGACGATCAGCTCGGTGCGTTCGAACGTGCTGCCCTGGGTGCCGAACAGGAAGCCGAGGATCGGGATTTGCGAAAGGAATGGGACGCCGGACCGGGTGCGCTGGTCAGATTCGAAGATTTGTCCGCCGAGAACGATGCTTTCGCCGTCGTGAACGGCGATCGTACTCTGCACCGTCCGCTGATTGAAGGTGGGCGCGGTCGTGCCGCCCACTTCCACGGTTTCGCCGACGTCGCTCACTTCCTGAGCCAGCTCAAGGGTCACGAGCCCGCTCTCATTGACCCGCGGGGTCACCGTCATGATCGTGCCGGTTTCACGATACTCGATGGAACTGACGATCGGCGCATCCGGGTCGGTGACACTGACCGAAGACCGCGTTGGCACCGGTTCCTCGCCGCCCACCTGAATTCGCGCCTCCTGATTGTCGAGAACCAGCAGATTGGGTGAAGAGACGATGTTCACCTCGGTCAGGTTCTGGATCGCCTGGATCGTCACCCGGATATCGTCGTTGTTGAGGGCGAGTGCCCAGCTGAACACACTTCCCGCACTGGTGGCGGTGGAGATGAGCTGCGGCAGTTCGACCTCGCTGCTTCCCGTACGGAACAGCCATTCGGTACCGAAGGCGAGGTCGTCGGTCAGTCCCACCTCGATGAACGTGGCTTCGATCAGGACCTGCAACGACTGGATATCGAGCCGGCGCAGCGCCGCCTCGATCTTCTTGAAATCCTGGGGCGTGGCCATGATCACGACCGCATTCTTGACCGTATCGGCAATGATTCGGACCTCCGACTCGGTCGCGCCGAGGGAGCCGCCGCCGGAACCGCGCCGCCGGCCGGCGTCAGCCCCGCCAGACACCGGCGCGGGAGCCGCATCGGCCTGAAATGCCGCACCGTCGACCCGGGCAAGCTGGATCGATTCTCGCAACGACGTCTCACCGATCTCGGCCGGGCTCAATCCCGGCGCCAGCGAGCGCGGCGTCTCGGCCGTGGTTGTCCGTTGCGGTGCCGCGCCGGTAAAGATCTGATTGAGGACGTCGGCCAGCTCCTGGGCCCGGCTGTTCTGGGCGTAGTAGACGTATACGCGAGGCTTGGTGCTGTCGCCGATGTCGAGGCGGGTGATCCAGGTCTCCGCCCGTGCAAGCATCGCCCGGCGCGGCGAAATCACCAGGACGGCATTCAGTCGTTCGATCGGCACGAACCGCACGAGACTGTTCTGCTCGGCGGATGTGCCGGCGCTGAAGATCGTCTCGAGTTCACCCACCATCGTCTCCGGGGAGGTCGATTCGATCTCGTGGATCGCGAACGACATGCCGCGAAGCCAGTCCACGTCGAAGATTTCGATGATTTCGAGCAGTTGTTCGCGCTGGCTCTGGGTTCCGCCGAGCACGAGGAGATTTCGCTCCGGGTCGACCCGCAGGATCGTGTTGGGGGGCGCGAACGGTTGGAGAATGGTTTCCATCTCGGCGGCGGGAATGTAGCGCAGCGGCGCCACCAGTGCCCGCGCGCCGACGCCCCTGAGGCCCGGTGCAGCGCCCCGGGTGGTCACCCCCGCGCGCGCCGCCTGATCGGCCGGGACGACCTTGTAGAGGCCGTCGCTCTGAACCAGGGCGGCGCCGTTGAGGCTGAGAATCTCGTCGAGGGCGGCGGCGAGATCCTCCCGGGACAGCGGCTTGCTGGTCTGAAAGGTGACTGTACCCTGGACGCCTGGATCGATGATGTAGTTCTGGCCGAGGGTATCGCCGAGCACCGCCTTCACCACCTCGCGCACATCGGTCTCGACGAAGTTGAGCGAGATCGGACCGCCGGCGCTGCCGTCAACCGGCACCAGCGAAACCGGATCGCGCCCGGGTACGGCGGTCAGCCGGTCGGAGCCCGGAAAGCGGCCGCGGACGCGCGCACGGTCATCGTCGCCTTCGCCGATGACGGTCACCTCGACCGCTTCGGGACCGCCTCCGGGGTCGCCAGCCGCTGCCGGCCGGCCGTCGCCCATGGCGAGGCGGCTGCTGCCCGCCCCTGTGGAGTCGGCACAGGCGCCAAGAAGGAAACCGAGCACGGCGATCAGCGGGAACGCGATGGCCGCTCCACCGGCGTCGCGTGGCGTGTGGCGTGGCAGCACCATCGAAAACCGCTCCCGTCGCGTCAGGGGGAAACTACTCTTCCGAATACTGTTGCAGGTCGATCTCTTCTTCGGCCAAGCGCTCGCGCATCGCCGCGCGCCGGTCGATCCGGTCGCGGGGCGCTTCAAGGATCGCCTTCCGGAACGTTTCGTCGAGGGAATATACCGCCTCCGTGTCGCCTTGTCCCAGGACCATACGATCGCGCTCGATCGCGGTCACCACCCAACCGTCGACGTCGCCGCCCTGCCGAACGATCCGCGATGTGCCGTCAGTCTCAACCAGGGCGATGCGCACAGTGTCCCCCATCACGATCGTCCCCCTCAACAGCAGCTCCGGCTTCTCGGTACTGACAACACCCTCATCGCCCGACGCCGCGCCGTTGACCGGCCGCCGGCTTTCATAGAAGAGCGGACGGTCCGTGACATTTGCAAAGGCGTGAACCGGCTGCATCCGGAAGGAGCCCGGCGCTCCCCCGGTCCCCTGATCCGTTGCCTCGGAGGCGGTGTCTGTCATTGGCGTGGCGGCGATCTCCGTGACTGTTGGATCGGCACCCCGCAGGACCGCAGCGAGGGCACCGCCCAATGCGACGCACACGAGCGCCAGCACCAGCGGCAGACGCCAGCCACGGCTCGCCGGTCCGCCCGGCATCACACCCCCCTCATGTAGCCGTAGACGTCGAAGTTGGCGTTGAGGGTGGGGTCCTCCGCCACCTCCTCTCCGCCGCGTCCCCTTGGTCGCCGCCGGCGACGGCTTTGGGCCCCCATGTCGATGTTGTCGAGGAACAGCATTGGTTCCATCGACTCCAGCCGGTGGAAGGCCTGGAAGATCGAGTCGATGGGTCCTGTCATTGAGACCCGGGCGGTGATCCGGCGGAAGCCGTCGCTGGGCTCGGCAGGCAGAACCTGGGTGCTGTTGACCACCCCGCCGGCGGCTTCGATGGTCACCTTCACCAGGTTCTGGAGCTCTGCTGCGGCCAGCGCCTCGGTCTCGCCGCCCAGATAGCCGGTCTGCAAAGCCGGCTGCTGTTCGAGCGCCTCCACCTCTGCCCGCAGCGCGTCGAGTGTCGCGGTGGAGCGGCGGAACTGGCGGATCAGGGCAATGCTGTCGGCGATCTGCACGTCGTAATCACGATGCTGCTGAATAATCGGCCGGATGACCAAGTGGTAGGGCAATGCAATCACCAGAAGCAACAGCGCAATCGCAATCAGCCGGCGCAATCGCGGTGTCATTGCGGGCCTGCCTCTGCGGAGGCCGACACCACCCGAAAGGTCAGGTGGAAGCGTTCCGCATCCGTGGCAGGGTCGCGCATGACCGGCGCGCGGAAACTGGGATCCCGGAACATCGCCGAACCGCCGATCCGCTTGACCAGATCCGAGGCCGCCTGGCTGTAGCCGTAGGTCTCCACTTCGCCCGCGCGGAACCGCAGGCGGAACAGCCAGGTGTCGTCGGGAAACACCTCCGTCACTTTGTCGAGCACGGCGACGAACGGCGGTTGCTGCTGCTTGCGCTCGGTCAGAAACCGCTTCTGGCTGCGCAGGTTGTTGATCCGGTTCTGCAGGTCGGCAGCTTCGACGGCGACGGCGCGGGCTTCGGCGATCATCAGGCCGAGCGCCTCCACCTGTTGCCGCTTGTGCTGCAGCGGCACGTAGACAATCGCGACCAGCAACGCCAAGGCGGCCGCCCCGAGGAGGATCGCCACCCCGGTCTGCAGGCGCCCCATGCGCCGGCCGCTGCCGGAACCGATGATCACCCAGCGCGGACTTCCAGGCACTCCGGACTGGCCGACCACCCGGTTGACCGTCAAACCCCAGGCCTGAACCACGCTCACTGCACGGTCGACGACGCTGCGGGGGACCACCACCAGGCCGATGCGAATCCGGCCTTCCTCGCGATTCCGATGGAGAACACGGGACTCGAAATACACGTCTTCAGCCTGGAACGGCGTCAACCGGTCCATTTCGAAAGTGAGCAGACCCTGAAGATCGGCCTCGGCCGCGGCGGGAAACTCCAGGGAGGTCTCGACGAGCCGGTCGTTCGGCAGAACGATATCCACTTCGCGACCGGCATTGCGGGCCGAAGCGAGCAGGCGGCGCACGTCTTCACGGGCGAGCGCGGCCTGATGCTCGTCAATGGCGACCGAGCCCAGATCGACGGCACCGCGTTTGCGGAACCAGCGCAGCCGGGCGGCTTCCGAGGAAAAAGCGATCTCCAGGCGCTCGGCTCTGCTGTTGAACAGCTGCCGGAGCCGCGGCGGAACGAGGGCGCGCAGTTCGCCGAACCACCACGTCAAAAAGGTCTCAAGGCTGGGCGAGATGCGTGAGATCAGCGCGGTCATTTCCTGCTCCTGCCGGCCTCATGACAGCGGTGCGCCGGCGCCGGCCGGCGGACCGGGAGCCCCGGCGCCGGCGAGGCTCCGTACACCTGCTGAAGGTCGCTGGCCGGTCAGCCACTCCCGGATTGCCGGCGCCACCACGAGGTCGGCCCACGGCCGCGGATCGTCGGCGGCAAACCTCACGGTCACCCGGATCAGGTCAGGAAGGCTGACCTGATTGCGCCAGTCCCCGTACCACTGCGCACCGCGGCGGCGGCTGCCGCGGGGAAGACCGAAATAGGTGAATTCCACATCGGTGAATCCGGCAAGCAGCACCACCGTCTCGTCATCCGCATAGCGCTCGGGCGGCGGTTCGTTGGGCTGCATTGCCCGCCATCCCAGGATCAGGCGGTTGCCGTCCGCCCTGCGGTCGACGGCGAGGCGCATCCAGAACAATGCACCGGGGATCGACTCGGCGGGACTGAGGCCGAGAAAATCGAGCCGTTCGGACTCCCCGTCAAACAGCAGCGCGTTGTTTCGCGGGTCGTTGGAGCGGCGGGGAACGGCACGGGAGAGGATCCGGCGCAGCGCGTTGCGGGCCGTCTGCGCCTGCTCCAGGGTTACCAGATGGCGCTCGCCCTCCGCCCAGACCCGGCTGCCGAGGCGCAGGCCACCGAACAGCAGGCTGGAGAGCAGGCCGAGCAGCACCATGGCGACGAGCAGCTCCAGCAAGGTGAAGCCCCTGGCGGATCGCGGATTAAAGGTCATTGGCCGGCGGCACCAGGCGAAGGGTGACGAGCTCGATCCTGCGGTGGTCCCCCTCGCCCCACCGGACCGTGACCCGAATTTGTGCCGGTACGACAAACAGCAGCGCATCCGGATCCGGCACGTTTTCCGCCTTCTCCGCGTAGGCGGACACCTCCAGTTCCCAGGTGTAGTCGCGATCCCGGCCGCTCTCGACGCCGAACGCCACAGGGCCGGCGCGACCGACCTCTTCAAGGATCGACCGGGCAATGAAGCTGGCCTCCGCATACTCCCGGGCCGACGCCGCGCCGCGCAGGCCGGTGCCAAAAATCTGCAAGCACGCTCCCATGGTCATCGCCAGCACCACAAAGGCGACGAGAACCTCCAGGAGCGTAAATCCTCTGCTGCGCGGTTTCATCCGGCCTGATCCGCCACAACCGCAACCCGCGCGGTGAGCCACTCGACCCGGACACGCCAGGTGGTCTCCCGGTCGAAGACCGTCACTTCGCCGCCTGTCGCGCTACCGTCGGGAAAGTAGCGGATCCGGCCCACATGGTCGCTCAACAGTTCAGCCTGTGCTGTGAACAGGGCCAGGGAGACATCGTCCTTCAGCGCCACGGCCGGCCGGTCACCGACGGCATAGCGATTGCCCGCGACATCGACGGTGACGGCCACTTCGAGGTTGCCGGCGATCGCCTGGCTGCGGGCGTCGCGCAGGGCGCTGGCGATCTCCAGCGCCGCCAGTTCGCCACCACCCGCCAGGCTGCGCAGCGCCAGCGGCGCGAAGGTGGCGGCGATGACGCCGATGAGGGCCAGAACAACGAGGATCTCGAGCAGCGTAAAGCCGCCGCAGGCCCCCTCAGTTCCGCCAGTTTGCGACGTCCTGATTCTCGCCCTCACCGCCATCGGCATTGTCCGCGCCCCGGGAGAACAAATCGTACTCGCCATTCTGGCCCGGATACCGGTAGACGAACACCCGCCCCCATGGATCGGTGATCGCCTCCTCGGATTTGAGGTACGGGCCACCCCAGTTGGCAACCCCGTCCGGCCGCTCGATCAGGGCGATCAGGCCCTCTTCCTCGGTGGGATAACGACCCACCTGGAGCCGGTAGAAATCGAGCGCTGTGCCGACCTTATCCAGTTGAATCTGCGCCGCTTCGGTCTTCGCGCCGCCGAGCAGCTGAAACACCTGCGGTCCAGCGAAAATGGCGGCGACGATGCCGAGAATGATCAGCACGACCATCACCTCGAGCAGCGTAAAGCCGGCCGCCGCCGATGCCCGGCCGCGCGGGCCCGGCGCTTCACCGCGCCGGATCCGGGTTACGCCCAGGATGCCTATTTGCCGGCTGATCCTGTTGGGAAGAAGCTTCAGTCTGTTCATCCTTTGTAACCTAAAACGCCATTTGATGGATACTCAGCATCGGAACCAGGATCGAGACGATGATCCCGGAAATCACCAGCGCCATGCCGAGGGTCAGCGCCGGGGTCAAGAGTGTCAGCAGCCGCTTGGTGTCCTGTTGAACCTTCTCGTCGTACATCTCCGAGACCCGGAACAGCATGTCTTCCAGGTTGCCGCTTTCCTCGCCGATGCGGATCAGGTGCGTGGCGTGCTCGGGAAACACCTGCGCCCGCGACAACGGATCGGCCAGCGGCCGCCCCTCCTTGACCTGGACTTCGGCCTCTGCGACGGCGGCGCTTATTGCCGCGTTGCGCACGGTCGCCCGGGCCACCGCCAGAGCGGCGAGCAGCGGCACCCCGTTGCCGATCAGCATGCCGAGCGTGTAGCTGAACCGCGCCACCTCGCTCTTGGTCAGGATCGGGCCGATCAGCGGCACCCGCAAGGCGCGCCGGTCCCAGCTGCGCCGTCCGACTTCGCTGCGGCGTCCTTGCAGCACGACAAGAACGAACAGGAGCACCGCGACGACCGGCACCCACCAATAAGACTCGGCAAGCTGGCCGATCCCGACCACGATCCGGGTCGCCAGCGGCAGTTCCACGCCCGCCTGCCGGAAAATATCGGCGAAATTGGGAATCACCACGGCGATGATCACCACGATCGACACCCCGGCGGACACCATCAGGATGGCCGGATAGATCAGTGCCGACTTGAGACCCTGTTTCGCCCGCTCGGCATTTTCCAGGTAGGTGGCGGTCCGCCCCAGAGCCTTGTCCAGGGTACCGCCGGCCTCCCCGGCCCGGACCATGCCGAGACCGAAGCGGTCGAAGACCTCCGGCTGGGCCGCCATCGATTTCGAAAGGGTAGCGCCATCGCGCACGCTGGCCAGCACCCGGGTCATCACTTCAGCGACCGCCGGCCGGGTTGCATAGCTGATCATCAGCTCCAGAGCCTGGTCGAGGGCGAGACCGGCCGACAGCAGGGTCGCCAGCTCCCGGTAGACCTGCACCTCGTCCTGGCGGCCACGCCGCCGCCGCCGGCCGAGCCTGAAACCCGCACCACCACCGTCCTCCCGCCGTTCCTCGGCACGCAGTGGCAGGTAGCCACGGGCCCGCAGGTAGTCGAGAACCGACCCCTGGTCCGGCGCTTCCAGGTCGCCTTCGACAATCTCGCCGGGCTGGGTCAGGGCGCGGTAACGGTAGATCGGCACGGGTCCGGTCGCTTCGCCTTCGCTCGCTCAGTTGTCGCGGGTCACCCGCAGCACCTCTTCGATCGAGGTGAGGCCCTTGAGGGCCTTGCGAACGCCGTCTTCATACAGGGTGACCATGCCGGCTTCGACCGCAGTTTTGTGAATATCTCGCGCATCAGCCTTGCGCAGGGTCAGCCGGCGCAGGTCCTCGGTCATCACCAGCAACTCGGCGATCACCGAACGGCCGACATACCCCGAGCCCCCGCAGGCGGCGCAGCCGGTGGCGCGGTAGAGCCGGATCGGCAGACCCCGGGCGTAGCGTTCCAGGTCGAGCTCCCCCGCCACGTCATCCAGCGAGGGATGCGGCTCCCGGCAGTGCGGGCAGAGAACCCGCACCAGCCGCTGGGCGGTCACCCCGTTCAGCGTCGAGGCGAGGAGATAGTCTTCGAGGCCGATGTCGAGCAGGCGGGTGATCGAGCCCGCAGCCGAGTTGGTGTGGAGAGTGGAGAGAACCAGATGGCCGGTCAGTGCCGCCTGCGCGGCGATCTGCGCCGTTTCCCGGTCACGGACCTCGCCGATCATGATGACGTCCGGGTCCTGGCGCAGGATCGAGCGCAGCGCCTGCGCAAAGGTCAGGCCAACCTGCGCCCGGACCTGGATCTGGTTGATGCCGTGGAGCTGGTATTCGATCGGGTCCTCCACGGTGATGAGCTTGGTCTCCGGGGCGTTGAGGTGGCGCAGCGAGGTGTAAAGCGTTGTCGTCTTACCGCTGCCGGTGGGCCCGGTGACGAGCAGGATGCCGTTCGGCTGTTCCAGCACCTCCAGATACGACGTCAGAATATCTTCGGCAAAGCCCAGCGCGGTGAAATCGAGAACGGTTGAGCTCTTGTCGAGGATTCGCATCACCACGCTCTCGCCGTGCATGGTCGGCAGCGTCGAGACGCGGAAGTCCACCTCCTGACCACGCACCGCGAGCTTCACCCGCCCGTCCTGAGGGAGCCGGCGTTCGGCGATGTTGAGCTTGGCCATGATCTTGATGCGCGAGACCATCGCCGCTTTCAGCTCCGGCGGCGGCGCGGGCTCCATGACCTTGAGCACCCCGTCGATCCGGTAGCGGACCCGCAGGTCGCCCTCGAACGGTTCGATGTGGATGTCCGAGGCCCGGGCTTCGACGGCGCGGTTGATGATCGTATTGACGAGCTTGATCACCGGCGCTTCGCTGGCCAGATCCTTCAGTCGTTCGGCATCGTCTGTGGGCTGATCCAGCTCGCCGCCGTCGGCGATCGCACCGTCGGCCCCGGCCCCGGCGGCGCCGTAAATCCGATCGAGCGCCCGCTCGATGTCGGCCGGCACCCCGACCCGCGGCGCCACCCGGCAGCCGGTGGCCAGTTCCACGGACTTGAGGGCAAAGCTGTTCAGCGGATCGGCCATGGCCAGCGCCAGTGTCCCGTCTTCAACAGAGAGCGGGACGATCCGCGCTTCCTTCAGGAACCGCGGGCTCAGGCGCTCCCCGTCCGCGGGCTCATCGGGATACAGGGACGCCTCGACAAGGGGAATGGCCAAGGCCTCGGCAAGCGCGCCTGCCACATCGACCTCTGCGACCAGCCCGAGCTTGACAAGGACGTCATGCAACCGGTCGCCGGGAGCCGTGTCCAAGACCCGCCGCGCCCGTTCCAGCCCGACCGCGTCCAGCTTCTTCCTGGCAACGAGCAGCGACGCCACCCGGGCGTCGACACTGTCCTGAAACGGTCCGTCCGGCATTGATCAGCAGCCCCGCCGATCCCGATCGGGATCAACCACACCCTCGGTTTCAATCTCGGGACCCGGGTCCAGACGCCCGGCAGCTGGTGGTCACCAGCCCATCTCCAGCGGTCCGTACAACCAAGTACACCAGATCGCCGCGCAAAGATAGGGACCGAACGGGATCGCCTGCTCCGCGGGCTGGCCGGGTCGCCGCCAGCGGTCGACCAGGGCCGCGGCGAGGCCGAGGACCGCGGCGAGAAAGACAACGCTCGCGAGGCCGGTCCACGACACCCAGGCGCCGCCCGCGGCCAGCAGTTTGGCATCGCCGCCACCAAGGCCCTCACGGCCGCGCAAGCGGCGGTAACCGGCGGCGACGGCAGCAAACACGGCAAAGCCGGCGCCGGCCCCGACGAGATGGTCGCGCCAGTCCGCTTCCGGCAGCAGCGCTGCGATCACCAGTCCGCCAACCATGAGGGGCAGGGTCACGGCATCCGGCAGAATCAGGTGCCGCTGATCGATCACCGCCAGGGTGAGCAGGGTCCAGCCCAGCACACACGTGGGCAGCAGCACCGGTGCGGTGACCACGCTGGCCGCCCACACCGCGACGAGCATGGCGGCCATCTCGATGAGCGGATAAAACCGGCTCAGCCCAGCGCCACAGTACCGGCAGCGCCCGCGGCAGGCGAGCCAGCTGACCACCGGCACGAGATCGCGGACGCCCAGCGGGTGGCCACAGGCCGGGCATCGGGATCGCCCGGTCACGAAACCATCTCCGGCCGGCATGCGGACGATCACGACCCCGAGAAAGCTGCCGATGAACGGCGCGAGGGCGATGACGATCCAGGGGTCGGGTGTTAACATTCCATATCCGAGCAAGAAGGTCCGGGTCTGCGGACCTCCCGGACACGCCTGACACCGCGAAAGCCGACGCCATGGCAGAACCAACCGGACCCGACCGGCGACACCCGCGACACCTGCTCCGTGTGGTGGTGCCGATCCTGCTCGGCGCGCTCACCGTCCCGGTCGGGTCGGCGCCGGCTGCGGAGCTTCGCAGTTATGCGATTGTCCAGGAGGATGCAACGCTCCGCATCCGCGGCGAGACCGTCCGGCTGTTCGGCGTGCTCGTTCCCGACGATGACCGGCAGTGCCGCCGCAACCTCCGGCCGGCGCGCTGCGGGCTCAACCGTGCCGCGATCGCGCTCGAGTTCCAGATCCAGGGGTTCGTGCGTTGCGACATCGCCGCCGTCTACCGGGACGGAACCCTCGGGGGCCAGTGCTTCACCGACTATTCACCGTTTTCCGAGGGGATCGATCTCGGCGCCTATCTGATTGAGGAGGGTCTTGCCGTGGCAACACCGGGAGCGCCCTTCCGCTATCAGGTCCTTGAAAACATCGCCCGCAGCAACGGCCGGGGGATCTGGGGTTTCACCGTCGATGCGATCGGCCGGCGGCCGTGAGCTGCGATCCAACCGGCACCGGAGACGCACCGCTGTGACCATGGATCGCCGCAATCCCGGAAAACGCCGACTCTCCGGGCGATCGGTGCCCGCCCGGCGCATCGCCGCCGCCATCGCTGCGGTTCTCGTCGCCCTGCCGCCGGCAGCGGGCATCGCGCAGGAAGAATTCCGGGCTGAACTGGCGGTGATCGGCGAGGCGGTTCTCGGCGACTGGTGGGAGAGGCGGTCGCTCTATACGCCCTCGACCGTTCGGATCCGGCTGGAGCCCGACGGCCGTTTTCTGCACGGCACCGAAGCCGATTTCGGCACCTTCCCGTCCCGGTGGGAGGCCAGGCGGCTGACCCTGGTGCGCAATGAAAACCTCATCGTCCGCTGGGCCGACCGCGGCACCTGCATCTATTACGTTGCGATCCGGATCGAAGACGGGATCGAGCGGATGACGTGGCGACCCTACCGCGACGACCGCGACCTCGGCGGCTTTGACAGCATCCTGTTTCGGGCCCTGCTGCCGTGGGGCGACTGCCGGCCGGAGGAATGGCAGCGACAGCCGCCGCCGCCGCCGAAGCCCATCCCGGATTTTCCGGACTGACCCGGGCTGCCAGAGATCAACAGCCATCGCACGCTCAACGGTTCTCGCCGATGGCGGCGGGCCGCCGCCAATTGGCATTGCGGGCGACGAAGAACTCTTGTTCACCGTGGCGGAAGACGACCCCGGCGGGCGTGATCGCGACGGTCTGCAGCGTCTCTCCTACGAACTCGCCCTGCCGGACGATCCGCCCGTTGACCCGCGCGAACCGCGCCGCCGGGTCCGCGACGTGGCTGTGCATGGAAATCAGGATGTCAGGCAGCTCCGCCCAGGTCGCCGGCGCCAGTTCCTCGATCCCGGGAACGGCCAGCGCCGGGTCCGATTCCGGCTGTTCGAGGACCGGCTCCGCGGCAGCAGGGCCCGGCGGGGCCTGCAGTGACCCGGGCCGGGAGGGCTGGGGCTGGGGCTGGGGCTGGGGCTGGCGCTGGGGCTGGGGCTCGGGATCGACAGGGGTGAGGCCGGCCCGCGGCGCGACGACGGCGATCCGGGCCGGCGTCTCGGCTCGCGGCGCTGGCGGATCAAACCGAACCGGTGGTGGCGGAGCCAGAAGCGGAATGCCGCCGGCGGCGGGTTCGCGCGGTCCGGGGCCGGCCGCCACCGATGCGCTCCCGTTCGGCTGCGGCGCCGGGTCCGGGGTGCCCCGGCCTTCTGGTTGGGCCGGCGCGGGCGGCGCCGCTTCGCTGCGGATCGCTTCCGAAGGCGAGGCGCCGGCAGAACGCGGCACGCCGGCCGCCGGCACCCCGTCGCTTTCGCGAGCCGGAGACCCGGCGGCTGTCTCGGTGAGGCTCGCCGGTCCGAGCAGGTCAAAGGACCAGATCGTCAGGACGGACAGGTTGGAGATGACCACCGCCGCGCCAACCGCGAACCAGAGCCGGCGGTCCGGCCGGCGCGGTGGCACGTGCACCGAGAACAGGTCGGGCAGTCTCTGATCGCGATGCTCACGCCGCGCCTCCGAACACCGCAGGGCATCGAGGATATAGGACACGGCCGGGCGCTCCGTTGGCTCCGCTGGCTCAGTCGGCCAGCCGCGGCGCGCCGGCGACGGCGGAATTGAGGCGCATGATCGTCATCGGCCCGACGATACCGTCAGCCGTGAGACCGTTCGCCGCCTGGAACGCCAGGACCTCCCGGCGCAGCTGCTGGTCGAAGTCGGGGCCGTTGGGCTCGGGTTCGGGCAGGCCTTGGATCCAAGCGAGGGATCGGCGGACCCAGGGCGTGACCGGGCCGCGATACCCGACACCAACCGGCGCCACGTATCCCTCCGGCGCCTGCCAGAACAGCGTGAAGTCACCGCTCCACTGCGCGTCCAGCGCGGCCAGAGGCCAGACATCCCGGTCGCCGTCAACAATCATCGTCGCTCCCCCCTCCGCAAGCGCGGTAACCGTGGCGAATGTGCGGCCCGCCGGGCCGTCCAGGCGCAGCACCGCCGGACGGTTCAGGCGGGTCAGACTGTCCACATCAGTCCAGCCCTCCCGGCACCGCAGGCCGAACGCGGCAACATGAGCGCACGGCTCCAGGTTGCCCGGCGGACGGGGCAGCCGCCACGCTTCGAACAGCGCCTCAAAGGCCTGTTTCCGGGACACCTGCTCCCGGTCAGCGGGAAATGGCGTCGCATCGGGCGGGACGTCAGGTTTGGCTGCCGGAATCCTGTCGGCCTCATGAAGCGCCACCAGCGCCGCCAGAATATCGTCCGCGGCCTTTGATGCCGCCGCCGCAGTCTCGGGATCGAGCGAAGCAGCCACATCCGACCCAGCGTGTGTCCCGGCGCCGGTCGCGGTCGAAGAATTGTCGGGCGGGATCGGCTGGTTTTCCGCCGCCAGAGCGGACTCGGGCACCGGCTCGGACGCTCCGGCGGGCGCACCGGCGCCGGCGGACCGGACCGGGGCGGCCCCGGACCCCTCGCCCGCGGCAGGAGCCGTCAGCGCCGACCAGGCCGCGCCGATCCGCTCCCCGACGCCCGGCGTTGTCTCCAACGCCGCCATGGTGGCGGCACCGATGGCGAGCACCACACCAGCTGCCGCAACCCGGGCCAGCCGGCGGCTCCCAAGCACCGGGCGGGCCGGCTGCCGGCCGAAGACCTCGGTCGCTGCCTGGGCCAGGATCCGCGGGCTGACGGCGGTCTGGCCGCCGGCCGCGGCACCGAGCAGCGCCCGGTCACAAACCACATTGATCAGCCTGGGAATACCACCGGTTACCCGAAAGAGGGTGCGCAGCGCGCCCTCCTCGAAAATCGTCGGATCGCCGCCGACGATCTGCAGGCGATGCTGCACGTAGTAACGGGTTTCGGAGCGGGTCAGCGGCGGCAGATGGTAGCGGGCGGTGATCCGTTGAGAAAACTGGCGGAGCACCGGCCGGTTCAACAGCTCACGCAGTTCGGGCTGGCCAATAATGACAATCTGCAGCAGCTTCGCGCTGTTGGTTTCGAGGTTCGTGAGCAGCCGCATCTGCTCCAGGACATCCACGCTCAGGTTCTGCGCCTCATCGACAATCAGCAGCGCGGTCTTGCCGTCCGAATGTCGTTCGAGCAACCAGGCATTGATCCGGTCGATCAGCGCCTTGGTGCCGGCTGCGGCTGGCCTCGGGATGCGAAACTCATCGCAGACCGTCGCAAGCAAATCGAGGTCTGACAGCCTCGGGTTGAAGATAAACGCGACCTCACAATCCTCGGGAAGCTGTTCGATGAACAGACGGCAAAGCGTCGTCTTGCCGGTGCCAACCTCCCCGGTCAGCAGGACGAGGCCGCCCTGCCGCGCGCCGTACACCAAGTGCGCCAGAGCCTCGCGGTGCGGCTCGCTCATGAACAGGAAGCGCGGATCGGGAGCGATCGAGAACGGCGGCTCGGAAAACCCGAACCGCCGGCAAACCATGGCCGGCCAAGCGGTGATGTGTCTGGTGTCGCTGGCGGGATCGGCCATCGTCGTCATTTTGCCATCAGGACGATTTCGTTGGCCGCGTCGTCGACGACCAGCTTGAAGCGGCTGAGAAAGCTGAGCCCCAGGAGCCCCCTGGCGCCAAGCCGGGCGTCGTCGATGAAGCTGACTGCGACCGCGGAGACCTCGGCATCGCCGACGGCGAGCGACGGGAGGGTGCCATTCCAGACTCTCACCCGGCCGCCGGCGGTTGCCGCCCAGCCGGCGGTCAGGTCTCCTTCGCCAAATCCCAGCCCGGCCATCATCGAGGTGGGTAACACGACCGTGGTCGCCCCGGTGTCGAGGACCAGGGCTGCCGCCAGCGGACGTCCATTCGGCCCGACCAGTCGCACATCGAGCTCATGATAGCCGCGATCGCGCCGGGTTGGCACGGCCACGCGCGGCGGGGGCGCGGCCGGACCGGTCTGCTGCGAGCGGCCGAGAATCCGCACCTCGGAGATCTCGCCGTCCGGACGGCTGAGGACAAGATAGTCGAAGCCTTCGAGGATCACCTTGAGCGCTTCGACCGTCGGCTGATGGCGCGGCAATCGCTTTGCCGACGCCCCGCTCACATGGGCCAACCCGTGGACCGTAAACCGCTCCGCCTCGGAGAAATAGCGCAGTTGCTCCCGCAGATCGCTGCCAGCCGGATCGGCCAGGACCAGTGGAGCGACAAGCAGCGCCCCGACCAGCACGGCACCACTCCGCCGGACCCGCCCGCTCAACGCCGATGGCGACATCGCCTGTCTGCCTTGCTCCCGCTGTGGCGTTTGCCCTGGCAAGCCCCCGGCGGTTAACCGCTGCCGGCACCGGCTCCTTCGACCCGCGGGAGCATCCTTGCCTGCTCACCGGCCTGCTCATTCGCACCGGTGCCGTCGTCTTCCTCGTCCCCAACACCATCTTCCCCCGGAGCGGCCGGCGGCGCAACCCCGCCGACGGGGGTGAGCCCGATGACTTCCACCTGGATGATTGACGGCTGCTGAGCTTGCTGATTTGCCGCTTGCTCTTCGCGGCTGGCCACGGCGAGGTCCTGCAGGACCTCCTGCTGTGCCGCCTGGGTGGTGACGTCGACGGAAACCGCCGGCGCGGCCACCGAAGGCGCCTGCGGCACGCCAAAGCTCTGACCGGACGCCTGGATGTTCACCGTGTTGACAAGCAGGTTGGCAACAAGGAACAGGTTGCCCGAGGACCGGATGCCGGCCTCGCCGGCGCTGATCGTACCGCGCAGGGCCGAAAGGAAGACGTTGCCGATCGGCGCGCCCGGCACCGATACTGTCGTGAAGATGCCAGCGCCGGTGACCAGCGAACCGAAGTCGATCAGTGTACCGAGGGTTGAATTGGGGACCGTGACGAGGCGCGGGAAGACGGTGTCGGTTCGCCGTCCCCGGCCGGCGTCGATGTCGCCAAACGATGAGACGATCGTCACATTCCCACCCTGCAGTGTGCCGGTGCGGCTGGCGAAAACATCAAAGTTGTCGTCGACGAAGGCGTTGATGTCGCCGCCTCGCAGGGTCAGCAGCCCGATCGCATCGGGCGGCAGGCCGGCGGTGGTATTCAGCGGGCCGATCAGCGCCCGCCCGCCCGGGCCGACCAGGTTAATCTCGCCGCCGAATTCGGTCCGGACCAGCGCGTTGATCATGTCCAGATCACCAGTCTGGACCTGTCCTCCGGCTCCGGTGTTGTCCGAATAGCCGACCGACGCCGGGAACAGATCGTTGATCGCCGCAAACGCCCGGGCACGGTCGTCGTCCGTCGTCGACTCCCGAAGCTCCTCGAAGAAGGTATCAAAGGCTCCCGGCTGGCCCGGGTCTTCCGGACCCTCCGGGTCGGTCGGCATGCCGAACAGGGCGGTCAGGATGGCCGGCGTTGCGTACTGCTCTGCCGGCACGATGATCGTTTCCGTGCCGCCACCGCTGTCTACATCCAGCTGAATGCCATTGGCAACGCCGAACAACACGTTCACGTCAGCGCTTTCCCGGGCGAGGAACGGATTGGTGCGGTTGCCGATCGCGGTGATCCCGTGGCTGAGCGTATCCGTGTAGATTGCAAAATTTGCGAACGTTTGGCCCGGTGCCGGTTCCGGCAGGGAAGGCTTCAGATCGATCGAGCGACCGGCGATCACGACGAACTCACCAGGCCCGCCGATGGCAAAGTTGCTGCCCCGGGCCTCGATACCCACGGGCTCTGTCGGCGGCAAAGCGGGTGAAAACTGCTGTCTCGCGCCCTGATCGAAGGTGATGTCGCGGCCGGCCTGGATCACCGTGACGCTGTCGTCGCTGACGTTCTGGCCGACGAAGTTGAGGTTGAGAATATCGCCGCCGGCGAACAGGATCGCCGGCTCGTTGACGTAGATCGGCAGCGGATAGAACAGGAACGTTGGATCCGTCGGGTCACCGGGACGATCCGGGTCGATGCCGCTGATGAGATCACCGTTGAGCGCGATGAAGCGGCTCGGCTCCGGATCGTCCCGGTGGAGCACGGGGTCCGCGTGGACGAAGAAGCGCGAATAGGCGAGGTTTTCTTCCTGATCGCGCTCGTAGCCGTCGTCAAAACGGCCAGCGTTCGGGTTGTTGACACCAAGGGTGGGATTGTCGAAGTCGAGCTCGATCGGTCCTTGAGATACGGCGCTCCCCGGCACCCGCGGGTTCAAGGGGCCGACCATGTTGCGGGGGTCCGCGTCAATAAACTTGACAGCGCCGCGGACGTTCGAAGGCAGTGCACTAAAAGAATTCGGATCAATCGACGTGCCGTCCTGATAGTAAAAGATCGACCCGCCGGCGAGGATGTCGACGTTGCCGTCTGCGGCCGGTGTAATCGCGATCGGGGTCGCGAGCACGACATCGTTCAGCAGAGACGCAACCAGAGCGTTTGGCGGCAGAGCGATGGGGTTGGCCGCGTTGGGTTCATAGGATACCGTCCTGCCAAGTCCGATCGACGAGGCACCAAATCCGCCATACCGACCAAGGAAGCTGAGTTGCACCGGATCCACGGTGATCTTACCGGTAACAGTCACAATATCGATCGAAGCGGCTTCGCCGGTGACGAGTTCCTGGGCATGCGGTTCAGGCCCAACATTTTCCAGCGCAAAACGATAGTAGGACGGTGCCGGCCCGATCGACGTGCCGAGATACGGTTGAACCTCCTCATCGCCCGCAGCGCCCGTTGTCAGCTGCCCGATCATGCCAAGGTCGATGGTTCCCCGGGCCTGGATATCCACGTCCGCGTCGCCGAGGAAGATCATCGTCGGGATCGGTGCCCCGCTTTCGAAGCCGGGTACAGGGGGCTCGCCGCCGAGAACGAGCGGCAGATGATAGGTCGTGGTGAACGAACCGCCGGCGGTGAGTTTGGCCCGGCCTTCCTCGACCAGCGTCACGATGCTGCTGATGTCACCCAACGCCTCCACGGTGAGCGCGCCGCCGCCGTAGGTAACCAGCTCAGGCAGCGTCCCTTTGCCACCGGTGGCCCGATGAGCGGAGACGATGGACAGCGAGATGTCGCGCACGTCCTGGCCGGCGGTAACAGTCAAATCGCCGCCACCGAGGGTCGCAATGCCTTGCTGGAAGGCGCCGGTGATCACCCAGTGGGCGCTCTGCGTTCCGCCCGCGAAAACATCCTCAGGGACGTTGGTCCGGGTGGGATTGCCCTCGCCTTGGGACAGCAGCCAGGGCGTGAACAACTGGCCGATGTAGGCGAGTTCCTCGTCAGGGATGTTTCCAATGAAGCCGCCCTGTCCGGGACGGTCAATGACCGCAATGTCTCTCCCTTCGACTTGATCCGTATAGTGCTGCTGCCCGACGACGCTGCCATTGGGCGCGGTCACGGTGATGTCGCCGCCCCGGGTCGGGAACGCCGCTTCTGTGGTCCTGATGTTGACCCGGTTCGGGTCGACGCCGCCGGTGTCGCCCGACTTGGTCAACGAGCGCTCTTCGTAGGGTTCGACCTCCAGTTCCCGGACTCCGCCGGTATCCTCGAAGCCGGGCTCGGAGGGCACGTTGACCCCGGCGGTGTAGACCACGGCTGTCGGGCTGACCAGAAGCACCGAGGCGTCGTCGGGGAACCGCAGCCCGGCGGCCTGGGCGCGCTCGAATTCTTCACCTTGCGCCTGAGTGTAGCCGAACACCCTCCGGTCGCCTGCCCGGCTGCCCAAACCGGCCCCGCCGGCGGCAATGTTGATGTCACCGGTGCCGGTGCGAATGATGACATTATCGCCAAGGGGATTGCCGGGCTCGGGATTTTGCCGCGTTGGCGGCACAAACGTCGCGGCATTGCCGATCAGCACATTGCCGCGCTCGGCAAGGCTCGGGCCAGGGCTCTCCGGCGTCTCGAACGTGGTCACCGGCGCCACCGCCGTGGGGTCGGCGCTGTTCAGCCGCGCCCCGGCGGTGATGTTGTAGGTCCACGACTGCACGTTGAGGTCCGCGAGCGGCTCGATCCGCAGCCGCCCCCGCCGTTGCGGTCTCGGCTCGAGAATGATCGCCTCACCGTCGGCGCCCACGACCCGCCACTGCACCAGTCGCGCCGGGTTGGATCGTGTCCCCAGCCCGTCGACCGCCGCCTGGTCGGCAACCTCTCCCAGATCCGGCGCGTACGCAACGAACACATCCAGGTCCGCGAGCCCGGGCAGAGTCGGGTCGATCCCGCCGAGGATCGCCCCATCGGTGTTGCCGGCGGCCCAGAGCTGATCGATCCGGAGCGCATCCCCGTCCTGGTAGTAGGAGTCGTTCGGCTCGCCGGGGCTCAGGTCCGCGCCCGCCGCCAGCGGCGGCCCGTCAGTGACCAGCAACACCTGCGCAAGGTCGGTGACCTCGGGCAGCACCGCTCCATCGCCATCGCCCACCGTGAACAGCAGGCTGGCGGCGCCCGGCGTGTCATCACCGGCAGCGTCGTGGACATAGCCGAGCGACAGACCCTCCGCAGACTGCAGCAGGAAGAACGAGGTGGTGTTGGCCTCCACGATCTCCGCCGGTCCACCGAACGCCGCCGGCTGAGTGGCGTCCGGGTCGGCATCAGGGAAGTAGAACCCCAGCGCATCGCCGAGAGTACGGAATGCCCTGATCTCGCCGAGGACGTTGTCGTCGAAATCGCCGGCACCGGGCGCAGTTTCCTGGGAGATCCGGAACAATTCCGACAGCGAGAACAACTCCCCGGCGGCGACCTCCTCAGAGGTAACAATGTTGTCGTCGTTGTCCAGACGGAAGCCGTCGCTGATGCTGCCGCGGAGAATGACGTCGCCGGCGGCGCGGATCGACAATACCCCGGGAGCTTCCGCAAACCCGTCACCGTCGCCATCGAACCGCCATGTCGACAGATCCACGGAGGCATTGATGGTGATGTCGCCGCTGTTCGCCGGATCGCCGGGCTGGTAGCCGTTGATCAGTTCAAGACCCGGTGTGATCTGCACCGGCTGGCCGGAAAACGCCGTGCTGGCTGCCTGGACGAAGTCGCTGAACTGCTCCGGCTTTTCAACCGGATCGAAGGCGGCGCGGAGGTTATCCCATTCGTTCACGTTCGCACCCGGGAAGTCCCGGATGACGCCGGGCGTGTTGACGACCCGCGCATCGGCATCGGCATCGCCGATGTCGATCTGCTCGTAGGGCTCGAAGATGATCGCCGTGGGATCGCCAAAGTCGGCGTCGAACACATGCGGGCCGAGCACCACCCGGCCTTCACCGGTCGCCCCTGCGCCAAGAACGCTATCGAACGGCAGGCGGAAGCGGATGGTCCCACCGGGCACTGACGGGTCCGGCGCGCCGAACCCTTCGCCCATCGCCCGCGCCTCGATCTGCGAGCCCTCGACCAGGGTAATGACCCCGTCCGGCCCGACCCCGATGGTGATCGCCCCCTCCCGCAGCAGGGGGTCATCGGGGTTCTCGGCCCGCTCGTCCGGATCCGTGCGGTTGATCGAACGAAGCCGGGCATTTTCCGCCAGGTAAACGCCATCGCGTCCGTACAGCTCGATCGACCCGCCGGAGGGTGTGCTGGCGTTGATCAGCGCATAGCCGATCGCGACGAGGCCACCATCTGCGGCCAGGGAGATATCGCGGACTCCCCAGTCGAGCCGGGGAAGCTCCCCACCCTCATCCGGGATCATCACATCCTCGGGATCGACCCCAAGTCGCAGGTCGCCGTTACCGCTGCGGATGTCGATGGTCCGGATGAAGCCGCCGCTGACCAGTTCCGGCGCCAGTTCCAGGAGGTCGACCCGGCCGGCGGTGTCGAGGAAGAACGAACCGCCGGAGCCGCGGCCCACCTGGTCGCCCACACCGTCGGCACCGCGACCATCGAAGAACCGGGGCGGCGCCTCGCCGATCAGGTTGTCCATCGGTGGTTCGGCGAGATTGGCGCTGTTGAGGACCAGCTGGGTCCGCTGGCCCGCGTCGGTCATGCCGGTGGCGATGCGCACGGTGCCGGCATCGCCGCCCTCGGCCGCATCGACCCGGATCGGCGCGCGCTCGCCCGTCGCCGCGCTGTCGATGACCACGTTACCCCGGTCGGCCTGCAGCGAGACCGTGCCGCCCTGGCCAACCACCGTCTTGTCGACGAAGGTCTGGGAGAACCCGCTGGCGACGATTTCACCGCCGTCCTCGACCACCAGGTTGCCGTCGCGGGCGCGAAGGTCGGCAATGCCGGCACGCGCCGCCACGGTGGTCTTGACGTCAATCGCGCCGGCAGCGTCAAAAGCCAGCCGGCCGCCCGCCTCGGTCAGTTCCGGCGTCTCAACCGGAATGACCTCGGCGGTCAGGCGCAGCCGCCCCCGCCGGAGCGGCCTCGCCTCAAGGACCACGGGCTCGCCGCCCGCATCGACGACCCGCCACTCCACCAGCCGTGCCGGGTTGGATCGCGTGTCGAGACCTGCAGGTGTCGCCTGATCCTCGACCCGCCCCAGGTCCGGCGCATACTCAACGAGGAGATCCAGGTCGGCGAGGTCCGGCTGGGTCGGGTCGATCCCGCCGAGGATCGCCCCATCGGTATTGCCGGCGGCCCAGAGCTGATCGATCCGGAGCGCATCCCCGTCCTGGTAGTAGGAGTCGTTCGGCTCGCCGGGGCTCAGGTCCGCGCCCGCCGCCAGCGGCGGGCCGTCGGCCACCAGCAGCGCCTGCGCCGGATCAGCGATCCCCGGCAGCAGGGCTTCGTCGCCCTCAGCCACCGTGAACAGCAGGCTGGCAGCCCCGGGCGTCCCATCGCCCGGGGCGTCGTGGACGTAACCAAGCGAAAGCCCCTCAGCCGACTGCAACAGGAAGATCGAGGTGGTGTTGGCCTGGGCGATCCCGTCCGGCCCCGAAAACGCCCCCGGCTGCCCGGCATCCGATCCGCTGGCGTCGCCGAAGTAGAATGAGAATGCCGTATCGGTGGTCTCGAAGGGGGTGACCACGCCCAGGATATTGGTGTCGAAATCGCCCGCATCCGGCCTGCTCTCCTGGGCGACCGTGAAGGCGAAGGCCTCGATGAGACTGATCTTGCTGCCTTCGCCCACCGCGCGCAGCGTGAAGTCGGTGCCGCTGCCCGCTTCGACCAGTGGGGTGACCAGCGCAATATCGCCCTTGACGATGAATTCAGCGGCCGCCTCAGAGTCACCCGTGACCACCCGATTGGAAGCAAAGGCGCGGAACCACAGACCGTCGAGGCCGGAGCCGTTGCCGCCGAGGATCAGGGTGTCGGCAACCACCTCAAGGGCCGCGACCGCAGGCGCCAGGTCATCGGCGGCGACGCTGCCGGCGAACGAGTTGGTCAGAATCACGGTGTCCGCACCGAGCCTCACCAGGGCGCTGCCCTCACGATCGCCGAACTGATTGCTGAACGTTGGTGTGTCGAAGGTGATCTGGTCGGGCTCGCCCACGAAGTTGGTGGGCGCGGAGAAGTTGATCACCGTCCTTGCCCGCAGTGTGACGTCAGCAGCCTCAAGGAGATTGACGAGCAAGTCGTCGCCGATCACTGCGCCCTCGCCACTGTTCCCGGCGCCGACGAATTCGATCGTGTCGGCGGTCACGTCGATCCGTTCGGCACCGAGGCTGATCGTGCCGTCGAAACGGGTCTCTCCCGTGGCCTCAATCAGGATTGAACCCGCCCGCTCGCCGGCGCTGGGACCGGCACCGTCCGCTCGACCAAGGATGGCGTTCTCGCCGATCTCTGCGACCCCGCCTTCGTCCCCACCCCTGCTGTCTGCGCCAATATCTCTCGGCCGGCGCAGATCGTTGGAGACGACAATCAGGGCGCCCTCGCCCTCGAAGCCGATGTCCGGTGCCAGATCGCCCGTTCCATCGTCGACCGAGAGAATGACGCTCGACTCCGCGATGGTCGTTTGTTCCCGGGCTGCGAGAATCAGCTCGCCGGCCTCCAGCGAATTCTCGTCCGTCGTCCGGACGAAGACCTCTTGAGCGGTGATTTCAATCCGGTCGCCGGACGGGCCCGAGAAGCGGAGGCCGCCGAGCAAGACGCTCTCCGCCTCCAGCGCTTCGACCTCATCCGGCGTGAGCACAAGAAACCCGTCGCGGGGAGCGCCGTTGTCATCGACAGGGGCTTCGCCATCGGCGGTGATGGCGATCCTGTCGACGGCGATGTCAACCTCGCCGCCCCGCCCGCCCGGAGCCGGCACGAACAGGAAGCGTCCGTTCAGGGAGAGCGAACCGATGATCTCCACGGCAAGGCGTCCGCCATCGACCGGGAGCCGCGGCACAGCCTGGTTTTCCGCCACCGCCGCTGCGGTGAAGAAGGGAGCGGCCTCGCTGACGATGATCTCGGAATACTGCTGCCAGATGCCATCGGGCTGGATCGCCCAGAGCTCCGGCCGGCCGCCGGTTGCGGTTGCGCCAAATCCGCGGGTGCCCGTGACGAACCCGGTGCCGTCCTGGCGCGAGCGGGTGAATCCTGGCGGGGTATTTTCCGAGCCCGGCACCCGCTGAACCCGGATCGCCCCGGGGACGCTTGCATAGCGGCCGGCGTACAGCGTGTAGGTGCCAGCCGGCAGGCCGGGAATCCCCACGTCCGTTGTCAGGGTCAGCCCGGTGCTCGCAAAATCCGGATCCCGGTACAGAAGCGCATCGACCGGCGCGCCTGAGAAGTAGAATGGGTCGAGGGCGGCGTATGGGACGTCGGTGCCGCGGGCTCCGGGAAGAATGGCATAGACCTCGCCCGCGTCATCCGTGGTGGTGCTTTCGATCAGGACGTTGCGACTGCCGCCGAGACCCGGAACAAATTCAATGGCGTAGACCTCGCCGCCGCCCGCCAGATCAACCTCGGCGGTCTCCAGCACGACAAGGGCGTCCGCTGCCCCGGTTTGGGCGTTCACGTCGAATGCGATCCGCTTCTCCGGCGGCGCGAAGATCACTGCCCCGTTGACGCCGAACCAGTCTTGCTGCTCGACGGTATAGCCAAACGGAAGTGTCTGGCCGCCAGACGCTACGGAGGCGACACCTCCGGCAGCAAATTCGACCCGCTCGGTGACGGAAAACAACGCCGAAGGAATGATCACCGGCGTGCCGGTGGGCCCGGCGTAAAGCTCTTCGAGCCGGCTTCGCTGGGTGATCCCGAACCGCAGTGTCCCCTGCGGCGCCCTGATATCCCCTTCATTAATAATGGCCCGGGCGCTGATCAGGATACCGCCGCCGGCACTGAACGGCGTCTGGGCCGCCCCGGGTAGGGCGTCTGCCGGCCGACTGATCGTGACCTCCCCCGGGGTGAGAATGACTCCCTGGGTCCCCGTCTCCGGAAAAACCTGCAGCGCCTGGATCTCGATCTTGCCAGGTGCGACCAGGGCCGCCTGGTTGACCAGTGTTCCGGTGTCGGTGGCGGTGGGAACGAAGCGCACCGCCTGCCCGGCAGAGATGAGCAGATCGACGGGGGCCTCGACGGTGTTGTCCACCTGGACGAGGGCGGCGATGTCCACCAGCCCTGAGGATTGATAGCTCAGTTGCCGCCCCACGATCGCCGCATCGCCGTTGCCCATGGTGTCACCGACCGGCACGGTGGGCGATGCCGGTGCGGGCAAGGTCGGCTCTCCCTCGGCACCGATGAGCCCGATGTAGGGCGCGCGGATGACGGCTTCGGTTGCCAGGACGCCGGCCGGAGGCTCGAGGACCCGTACCTGGCCGCCGGCACTCATGTCCTGAATGAAGTAGCGATCAAGCGCCAGCTGCACGGCCGCTTGGATCGCCAGGTCCTGCGTCTCGACCGTCAGACCCACGATCCCGCTTTCGAAGTCGTCCCGGGCAAGTCGGTCAGCGCCGAACGCCAGAATGTTTTCCAGCGCAGCGCGCACGCCCTCCGGCGTCAGCGACAGACCCTCGGGCGTCTGCGCCAGGAGCTGGACCGACGACCCAGTCGCCGTCTCGAGGCTGAGCGTTCCCCCCAGCGCGCTCGACCCCGCAGCCTCCGCCCCACTGAGGTCGCTGGCGATGTAGGCCGCCGCCGGCAGGCGAGCGCTCCCGGCAACGTTGATCGAAATGCTGCCGGCGTCGCCGTCGACGCGGAAGGGAGTGAGATCGGCCGTCCCTCTCCGCGAGCGGGCGCCGCCGGCAGAACTGCGCGCCGGCCTGAGAACTTCGGTGGCGCCGTTGACGGAAATCCCGCTGCCCGCTTCGGCAATCAGGACATTGGCGGTGAGCGACACCGTGCCGGCATCGAGCACATCGCCGTTCAGTTCCGTCGACAGGGGATCGGCAACGAACGTGCCGTCGGCGCTCAGTGAAGCGCCAGGACGCAGCCACAGCGCGTTATCGACGAAGGAAACGTCAAAGGGTCTGAAGGCCTCGTTCGGCCGCGTGCCGCCGGGATCAAACGGCTGCGAAACGGTCCGGGACCCCTGGTCGAGCGTGATCGAGCCGCCAGGCGCGCTGATCTCAACGTTCTCACGGACGTCCAGGTTAGCCACGGCTTCAAAGGTGAGGTTGCCGCCGGGGTCGGTGCGGATACGAGCGTCCGCGCCAATGACCAGGGCATTGCTGGTCGTGAAGCCGCCTTGCGCGGCAGTCGGAGTCGCAGGGTCCAGCGCAACGGCAACGTCCGTATGGTCTGTCCAAGCCTCGGCCCGGAGCGCGAAGTCCACCGGCGTCGCCTGGCGGTCGCTGTTGAAGCCGACCGTTGCCGCATCAAAAATGCTGTTGGCCGTGACAGCGGATGACGTCGGCTGCCACTGCGGCTGCTGTAGCACAAGGAGGGTCCCGGCCTCGATCGTGCTGGTGGTCAGTCCGGTGAGGTCATAGGCACCGAAGCCCAACTGCAGATCCTGCGGGTCGAACCGGACCATGCCCGGCTCACTGTCAACCGTCTCCAGCCACGGTGTCGTCGGATCGAAAGACGCATCCTCACCGATCACGATCGCCGGTGCCCGCAGCGTGAACGTTCCGCCGCCCTCGAAGCCCAGGGCCAGAACCTGACCGGCAATCCGCAATTCATCGTCAATCTGCTCCCGGCGATCGCCCGGCGGCAGGAGGGAACCGGGATGATCCGGATCCTCCAGAGCGACCGGCACGACCACGGGACTGCCGCCATCCTGGAACAGAATCGTCAGATCGCCGCCCTTGCCCGCCGGGACGCCGCGCCCGGTCGACTTGAACTGGCGATTGCGGTTGACATATCCGCCGCTGCTCAGGTTGACGAGGCTTCCCTCCGCGAACGCGATGGTGGAGAGGGCTTCGACCGCGTCGCCGGGCTCGGTGGTGGTGAAGGTGATCGAACCGGCGTCGATGAAATCGGAACCGACCACGGCGTTCCGGGACGCACCGGCATCGTTGACCCACAGCCCGGAAACGTCGAGGACTGCATCGTCGGACAGGGTAAAGCTGCCACGGTTCGCATCGTTGTCGAGATCGCTCTGATAGGCTGCTTGCCTCGCTATCCGGACCGCCGCATCGTCAATCGCTTCATCCGGTGCGATGGCGGGCAGGCGTTTCGGGCTCCCGGTCACTTGCAGGTTGAACACCAAGTCGCCGCCAGGCGCATAAATCTCCGCACCGCGCGCTTCCCGCCCGTCTCCGGTTGTTTCCCTGCCGTTGAGCGTGATTGTTTGCGCCGTGATCTCAAGCCGGCTGGCCTCGCCGCCGAACGTCGGCCCGGGCGGCAGGATCAACTGCGATCCTGCGTGGAATGTCACAGTCTCCGGCGCAAGGGATGAAGCTGAAACGAAGGCGCTTTCGACATCATTAAAATCGTTCGTCCGGGGGGAGGACCTGAAGTTTGCGAAACTTAACCGTCCCGCGCCGGATTCGCTGAGACGATCCGTCGACCACGGTGTCTCGACGTAATCCCGGAGCATCGGCGCTGGGCGCTCGAACTGATCCTGACCGTTTCCATTGAGCCCGGTGCCGGGATCCACGAACCGGTCCCGCAGGATCCCGGTGCCAAAATCGTCGGCAGCAAAGTCGATTGTCGTTGCGCGGACCCGGGACAGATCGATCTCGCCGGTCCTGACGTCTCCTCTGACCGGCGGCACGACATCAGCCCCGACCGGTCCCTGAACCGGTGCATCCTGCCGCTGCAACGGCCCGCGCAGCGCCGCTGCCCGGATGTCTCCCTCGAGGATGCTGACGCCGACGTCGCGCGCCGAAATAGTCGGCGCGCTGGCGCCACTGACCACGAGCCGGCCCGCATGCCCGCCGTGAAGGTAGCCGGCCTCGAACTGTCCTCCCCCGGGCTGAGGTTCGGCGATGCCCGCGTAATTCAGGAACGGATCGGCAAGGGCAATGTTTACGGTGCGGCCGTTGGTATCGAGCAGGTTGGTGGTCCGGACCTCGCCACCCTGGTAAGCGATGTGGCCGCCGGCGATGCCGATGTCGGCGCCGTCGTCGACAAGCGACACACCGACGATTTCGATCGTTCCCGCGTCAATCATGACCTGCTCGACCGGCAGACCGACGGCGTCGACGAACCCCGAGGCATCGAACAGGGGCGATCCGACCCAGGCCCGACCATCCTCGGTCTCGCCGGTGATCCGGCGATCAATGGTCACCACGGCGCGGAGCAGGGGACCGTCGCGCTGCGTTGGCACATCAGCCAGTTCATTGAGGCCGATCGGAAGTGTGGTGATGACGTTATCGCTGACGGGCACTTGGATGTCCATCAGGCCCGAAACGTCAATGGCCGCACCCTCACGGATCACGATGCTCGCTGGAAACGGAGCGTCAAGGATCTGGTTCAGGTCGGGATTGAGAAGCCCAAGAGTGTTCGCATTGTTGGCGGTCGTTATGATCACGCTGCCGCTCGGTGCGTAGAGAAGACTTTCACCCATAAAATCAGCCAGGCCAACTGTCGGAAGATCCGGATTGGCAAAGCTTATGCCGTCACTCAAAGCCGTGAGGACACCAACATCCCTGTCTTGAATATCCGATGTGGCCAGAGACGGCGGAACGTTGTCTTTATCGATTGCAGTCTCGACACGGCCATTCCCCACATCGATCCGCACAAACGAAGACACGAAATCCCCGGCTGTTCCGGCCGGAATCGTCCTTGGCGTGCCGTCAGCCTGAAGGCCTCGGTCCGGAAGAATCGCCATGGTCGATTCAGGCGCAAAACGTATTTGCCCTGGCTTAATATCCAGCAACGTCTCACAGGAGCCATCCGCACAGCCCTGGCCACCTGGGTTCGGCTGATTGAAGGCCACGACCCGCACGTCCTGTGCCGATACGAGAATAGAACCCTCCGCGTTGACGGCGGTGGTCGAGTGAAGCACCCCTTCATTCGAGATGTTCGCGCCAACGACAGTGATATTACCGCGCGGCGCGGTGATGACGCCGCTGTTCATCACACGGCCCTCAACCCCTAAAGGCGAGGCCGGGTCCACCGCTGTATCCAGGATGGCATACTCAAATTCGTTCGCCGTCGCGTTCAAACCCTCGCCCGGCGCCAAATCGGGGTCGAGTGCAGGTAACTGGAAGCCTCGATTGTCGACCAGCCCCACCCGGACGACTGCGCCACGAATCCCTTCAGCGCGCGCGGGTGCGTCCGGACCGGCGGAGTCCAGGAGCAGGTCGTTGTTGAAGAGCGTAAAATTGCGAGCGCCGGCCAGTATGACCTGACCATCGGGCGTGTTGATCTCGCCACGGTTCTCGACAATCGGCCCGCCAAGCACCACGCGGCCGAGCGGCCGGCCCTCCTCCACCTGAGGGGTGGCAATGCGCGCTCCCGGTTCAACCAGGATCCCCACCTCGGCATCGGCCTCCCCGTGCGGTTCGGTCTCCGCTGCTGCCACGTAACGCGGGATGCCGTCCACTTCACTTTGCAGCAGCCGGGCCACTTCGACGGGATCGGTTTCAAATGTCCGCAATCCAAGATCGACAGTCTTTAACTCGCCGATCGTTCGCCCGGAGCTATCCCTCAGCGTGTTTCCTGCTTCGTCCTCCTTGAGACGAAATTTGAAGCTGAACGACAGTGCTTCCTGGTCTGGCGGACTGAGAAAATATTGATCGCGTTCAAGATCGGTCATGTTCGACTCGCCAATGTCGACGGTCGAGGCCAGAAACGAATTCACGTTGATTTGCGACGTTCGCGTAAAGATGATGCCGTTCTTGTTGATGATGAACAGCTCTCCCGGCGCTTCAATCGAACCGCGAATTTGCGAGGGAATTCCAGAAGGATCGGTCACCCGCGCCAGCATGCTCCAGTCGGGGGCATCCTGATCGATCACCAGTTTCGTGTTCTCACCAATATCGAAGCGAGTCCACCGGGTGATGGCACGCTGTCCCGTCTGGTCAATCGTAACAATGTAGGCTTCGCCGTCCTTTATCTGGCTCGGCGCTTCAGCATTGATCCAAGTGGTAATTTCCTCTGGCAGGAGACCGGTGATTTCCTCACCGTTTTCTTCAATACTGACGATATTACCGTTTTCTGTGGTTAAATGGATCTGCTCGTTGTCCAGGTCCAGCAAGCCGTCCTTGACCCGGCGAAGCCCGTCGCTGATCTGGGATTCTGCGGCCAGGGAGCCCTCGCGAAGCTGCTGCATCCGCTGTAACTGGCTGTTCAGGGCATCCCCGGCACGCTTGTTGTGCGCCGCCGAGATTGCCGACTGGGCCAGATAATTCGCTTCGGCCTGCTGCTTGGCCAGCGCCGCGTTGCGCGCCTGCGCCCGCAGCGTCGCGGTTTGCTGGGTCATTTGCTGGACGACGGCTGCGGCCCGGGAGGCGCGATGGGCGCGCGCTGCATTCGCCGCCGCGGCCGCGGTCTGCTGCGCCGCTGCCGCGGACTGGGCCGCCGCTCCCGATGCAGCAGCGGTGGGACCCGGCCCGGAGACGCCGGCCACCGGTGCACCCCGGGAGGCCGCCAGGGCCGGGCCCCCAGCCGCGGCGACCAGCGCCGTCAGGCTCACCCCCGCCAGAAGCAAACGCAAACCCAAGCCCGGTGTGCGCCTCTGCCGGCTGCCTTCGTGCCGGCAGCCCCCGCTGCCATTGCCGGATACGAAAACCGAACGCCGCATCGGGCTCGCACTCGCGGACCCGATAACGCAATCGCGCTTCGCTTGCTTCAACTGCGTCTCCAAAAAAAATCACGACCGCGTTGGCCGGGAGCCGGCGCGGTCTGCTTCTCAGCCACAGATATGAAATGGTGTCACCGGTCAGCCCGCTCTCCGCGCAGCCCCGTGGTGCGAACAGCTTTAGGGACATCCACCGGGTTTGTCAAAAGACTTTCCGGAAAAAATCACCCCCATTTCGGTCAAATTTTGCGTTTTTTCCCCCTGCCTTGCGGCAGGACAACCACCAGCCGTCGGCTGCGGCCCGCAGTTAGAGCAGATCCCGATCTGATTGAATCGCTTTGCGATCCAATCTGATCGGGTGAATCTGCTCTGATTCAACAGGGTAGAGCGGGCCTCCTTCGGCGCCGCAGAGTCTGGATTCGAGGGGAAACCTGGCCGCAGCGGTGGGAAATGACGTGGCAACCGCCCCGGCAGCTATGAAGGCTAAGACTCGGCAGTCAGTACTGGTGGTAATAATAACCTTTGTAGTAATAATAGCCAAACGAGGCCGAGCCGAATTGTGGCCGGGACTGGTTGAGTACGAAACCGATATTCGGATTGTCCCCGATAATCTCCATTGCGGCGCGAACGGCCGAGCTGCTGGTGCTCTCCGCCCGGACCACGAAAACGATCTGGCCGACATGCTGGGAGAGCGCCGACGGCTCACTGGTGGCCAACACCGGCGGCGTGTCGAAAATGACGATCCGGTCGGCATACCGCTGCGCAAGATCGTCGGTGAATTCCGCCATCCGCGAACTGGCCAGCAACTCTGTGCTGAGATGATGCTGCCGCCCGGACGGCAGCAGGGTGAGGCCGTCGATGTTGGTCCGGATCAGGACATCGGGCAGCGAGACCGTGCTGTCGGTGAGAACATCGACGAGACCGCGATCCACCTCAATCCCGAGGGTTTCCGGGATCGACGGTCGCGAGACATCAGCGTCGACAAGAAGCACGCGGAGATCGCGCTCGCAGGCAATGCTGATTGCCAAGTTGAGGCTGATGAACGTCTTGCCCTCGGCCGGCAGGGCGCTGGTGACCATCAGCAGATTGGCATTGCGGCTGTCATTCTGCCATCGCCGCGCCAGCACCGTCCGCTTGAGCAGGCGGAATTCCTCAGTGGTCTTGGTTCGCAGGGTGTCGGGGGTCATGACCCCCCGCGAGGCCAGCCGCGAGAAGTCCACGGCCACATGCCGGCTTCGCTGGGCCGGCAGCGGCGCCTTCTCGTTCAGGAACGCTGCCGCCTCTTCCATCCGGGCATCGCCTGGGTCGGCAGGGCGCCAATGCCGTGCCGGAACCTCCGTTCCGGCCGGGGAGGCCTGAACGGCGGGACCGGCGCGCGACGGACCGCCGGAAGGACGATCGTCAGCGGGGCGATCGTCAGGTAGACGACCGGGCGAATGGGGACCGACGGCATCGGCGCCCTCCCCGCCCCGCGAGAACCCCGGCGACCCGCCCGGCTGGTCCGTCGCCGGTGCTGGTGCTTGCGCTCCCGACGATGCCGGTCCCGCGCCTGTTTCGACGAGGAAACTCAGTTTTTCCGCGGCCTTTTCGACCAGCGAATGCGATCGTTTGCGACCGACGGGGACGTCGTCCCGCGACGGGTGATCCGTTCCGCGTGGTGTTCCGTCCATGGTTTTGTCTTCCGCCAAAGCTGCAACGCCTGCTAACGAATTTGGACCGGACTCAGGGGATAAGGGGCTCGCCTACAAGGCTTGGCTTAACGCCCTGGTCAGGACGGTGATCAGGTCACCAACGGAACGGGCGTCACCAGCCGCCTCGACGACCTTGCCGAGTCCGACCTGACTCTCAACGACCATGAGCAGAGCATAAACGACAATGATCGCGGCAACAGCGCCCGTCCAGGCGATCAGATCGAGAAGCTTGAACCGCCGGTCACCGGGCCGTTCAACTTTGGAGATACTGCCGAGGATCGGCAGGCCGTACTGTTCGCCAAGCCGCCGCGGACTGGCGAAGCTGTCGCTGAGAAACGCCAGCGCAAACGCAAGCGCCGCTCCGAGACCGAGCCCGAGCGGCAGCACCGCGCTCAGCAGCATCGGCCGGTTCGGGCCGCTTGGCATGATCGGAGCCCGGGGCGGCTCAACGATCCGAAACTGCACCTTGCTGCCGCGGACGTCGCTCTCCCGGGAGATTTTCGCCGACTCCCGGCGGCTGAGCAACGCTTCGTACTGCTTCTTGAGGACATCGTAGTCGCGGGTGAGGCGCTTCAGTTCGGCCTCGACGACCGGCATTTCCAGTGCCATGCTTTCCATTTCACTGAGGCTCTCCAGGGCACGCGCGGCCTGTTCTTCCAGCCTCGCCACCTGTGCTTCCTTCTCCGCCATCATGAGTGTCATTTGTGAATAGGTCGGATTGGGAATGCCGAAGGCCGGTGCGTCTGCCGCCCCGTCCCCGGGTCCGGCGGCCGCTTGCTCCGCATTGGCCATCATTGCGCGGCGTTCCGCCTGTTCCTCCCGCTTGAGGTCGGCGACGCGGCGACGGACGGCAATGACATCGGGGTGCTGTTCCGTGTAATGCGCAAGGAGCTGGTCAAGGTTCGACTCCAGCTCGACAATCCGCAGGGCATAGTCGGAAGGAGGTCCGGAACCGGCCCCGATCCCGGTCTCGATCGTCTCCGGGATGGATGCCAGCTGCTCATTCAGCACTTGTTGTTCGGTGCGGGCGTCCTCCAGAGCGGCCTCAATCGAAAAATACTCCTCGCGCAGGGATTCCAGCCGCCCCTCATAGCCTCTGGGGCCGGGCAACAGCCGGAGATTTTGCTGTTTGAATTCCGCGAGGCGCTTCTCCGCATCGTCCAGGAGCGCCTGATACTGGGCGATCTGGTCATCGATAAATTCACGGGCGGTATCCATCTCGGTCCTGGTCTTGCCGAGATGGCTTTCCATAAAAATGTTAAGAAGACTTTGTACCGCTTCTTTCGCCCTCACGGGATTTTGGTCCGTGAAGGATATGCTGAACAGGTTATTGCCGCTGGCCGTAATCTGGGTGCGATCGCGCATGCTGTCGATCAGCAACTCCATTTGTGCTGGCGAATCGAGGGTAAGATCGAGATCGGTCGCGCGCGCCACTTTCGTCAGGTTCGGACGGGTCAACAGCGTCTGCTGCATAATCCGAACCTCATCGTCGATGTTGTCGTCCACCGCGAGGCCGCGAAGCAGCGGGCGCAAAACGGTATCCGTATCGACGTAAATACGCGCCGTCGCATCGAAAGAATTGGGGATGGTCGCCACCGAGAACCAGCCCACCACGCAGGTTACCATCGCCACGGCGACCGCCAGCCAGCGGCGACGCCACATGCCACTGAGGTAAACGAGAATTTCCGCCAACTGGTTGTTCATGACATCAAAACCCGACAAATGATTGCATTGATTTGGCGTCCATTTCAGGGCTGACGTTCACGGCACCAATGTTGTCGGCTGGGCCCGAACCCTGGCGCCAGACGTCGGATCCTGCCGGTGCCGGCTTAAGAACTCCTTACTGCTTCGAGCACGGTTAACCGAACGCTCCACCCCGGTTCCGGTGGGCGCCCGGGGGCACCTCGCAGGGGTTGGCCACCCGGCCGTCCGCGGCCGAAGTGTGCCAGCACCACATCCTTGTGCGAGCCCGCAATGCCCATGGCCTTCTGCGAGCGTCTCTCTATCCTTAAATGGCGTCCCGGGCGACCGCATCCGGCGTCCCGCCTGGGGCGAGCCCGATCCCACGAGCCACCGCGGCCGCTCGCAGCCAACCCGCGTTGGTTTTTGTTCCTGTAAACCAAATCGCGGAGTTCGTAAACAGGGCAATCCGCGTCCCGGTGTCTTGTCAAGTTGCAACTTTGACGAGTTTTTCACCTCTTCAACCCGCACGGGCGGCGGCCGATGCCGGCCGCGCAACGGCTGTGTCCCGGATAGAGTCATGCCCACAGGCTGTGTTACAGTTGGATCCAGGCGATCCTCACAACCAGTCCCCTGGCAACCGCGACGCGGTCGAATGCTGTCATGCTGATCCTGCCTGAGTTCTCGGAGCTGCCGCCCGCCAACGGCTTGATCGGCTTGGTGAGCTACGCCCTCGGCGCCGCGGCGTTTCTCGGGCTCACGGTGTTCGCGGCGACCGGCAGCCGCCGCAATTTGCCGCCGAGGCTGTTTCTCGCCGCCTGTGCCATCACCGCCCTCTGGCTGGCACTGACCGCCGTGCAGTTCGCAACCGCGCAAAGCTTCGAACCGGGCCTGGGTGTCCTCGAGCTGCTGCGCACCATGACCTGGGTGGTCTTTCTGATTTCCCTGGTCACTTTCGGCAGCGGCCGGCCGCTGACCCCGCAGACGCGCCGGATCGCCGCCGGGATCGCCGCTGGCCTGGTCTTGATCCTGGTCTACGAGGTCGTCCAGCCGCTGTCGGCGGAGGCCGACATCACCGTCACCCAGCTCTCGAGGCTGTTATTGGTCGTCGCCGGCTTTGCGGTCATCGAAAACATCGCCCGGAATACCCCCGGCGAAACGATGTGGAGCATCAAGTTCCTGTGTTTGGGGGTCGGTGGCATTTTTGCTTATGATCTGTTTTTTTATGCCGATGCGTTGTTGTTCCGGGGGGAAAATGATGCCCTCGACCGAGCGCGGGGCGCCGTTCACGCTATTGTCGTTCCTTTGCTGGTCATCTCGGCGCTGCGCAATCGGATGTGGAAGAAGAATCTCGCTCTTTCCCATAAGACCGCGGTTTACTCGACCGCACTGGTTGCAAGCGGTCTCTATCTCCTGACCATGTCCGCAGCCGCTTTCTACATTCGGGTAGTTGGTGGCTCCTGGGGACCGATCATTCAGGCGGTGTTCCTGTTTGGCGGTCTCGTATTGCTCGCGGTGGTTCTCGCTTCAGGCACGTTTCGGGCGCATTTGAAAGTTCTGATCAGCAAACATTTTTACCATTACAAGTATGACTATCGGGAAGAATGGATGCGGTTCATGAACACCGTATCCGGGAGTGGCCGCCCCGACCCGCTCGAGACCCGGGTTATCCAGGCGATCGCCGATCCGGTCGACAGTCCCGCCGGTGCCCTGTGGCTGCGCCAGACCGGGCGGTTCGCGGTTGCCTCAACATGGAACATGGCGGCGGCCAGCGTCGCCGCCGAGGAAATCGCGCCGATGCTCGCCTTCATGGAGGAGCGCGAGTGGATCTTCGACCTGCAACAAGCCCGGTCGGATCAGGGCGACGAACAGCCCTTCGACCTTCCGGCCGCTTTCAGCCGCCTGCAGAATGCCTGGATCCTGATCCCGCTCAATCATGTGGGCACGGTGATCGGTCTGATCGTCCTTGCCCGGCCGCGGGCGCCGCGCACGCTCGACTGGGAGGATTTCGATCTCCTGCGGCTGCTGGGGCGCCAGGCGGCCAGTTATCTCGCCGAGCAGACGGCCGCCGGAGAGTTGGCTGAATCGCGCCAGTTCGAACGGTTCAGCCGGCGCACAACCTTCGTCATGCACGATATAAAGAATTTAGTCAGTCAACTCTCGCTAGTATCCAGCAATATGGAGAAGCATGGCGACAACCCGGAGTTCCGCAAGGACATGACCGTTGTGATGGCCGAGGCGATTGCCCGCATGCACCGGCTGATGGAGCGCATCCGCGCCGATCATGAGCCCCGTCCCACCGATACGGTGATCTGTATCCGCTCCCTGGTGGCCGCGATCGTCGCCGCCAAGGGCAGCGACCCGATTCAGCTGACCGGCACCTCCGACGATGGTGCGCCCGTGTCGGTCCGGGCCGATGACGAACGCCTGCGGGCGATCTTCAACCACCTGATCCAGAATGCCGTGGATGCGAGCGGTCCCGACGGCTGGGTTCAGGTGGCAATCGGTCGCGAAGGCCGGTGGGCGGTGACCGAAATCACCGACAACGGACCGGGAATGGAGCAGGCGTTTGTCCAGACCGAGTTGTTCCGGCCGTTCCGGTCCAGCAAAAAAACCGGGTTCGGCATCGGGGCGTTCCAGTGCCGGCAATACGCCCGTGAACTCGGTGGCGACGTGGAAGTCGTCTCCAGCCCCGGCGCAGGAACAACCATGCGCGTCATCCTGCCGCTCGCCGATCCGGATCCCGCCGTCGCCGGTGAGGTTGTCACAGCCTTCAGCCTCGAAGAGAAGCGGGCGCACGGCCATGCCTGATGGGGGGACAACGATGGATAAGGGCACCCGAAAGCTGCTGATCGTCGACGACGACGAAAGCCTGCGCCGCCAGTTGCGCTGGGCCTTTGACGATCTCGAGGTGGTTCTGGCCGAAAACCGGGAAACCGCGATCGCCACAATGCAGGAGCACCGGACGCCGGTAGCGCTGCTCGACCTCGGCCTCCCCCCCGACCCGCACGGCCCGACCGAAGGCCTGGCGACCTTGGAGGCGCTGCTTTCGGAGCAGCCGGGCGCCAAGGTGATTATGATGAGCGGCCAGACCCAGCGCGAGTATGCGGTGCAGGCCGTCGCCCGTGGCGCCTATGACTTCTACCAGAAGCCGATCGAGGTGGAGACCCTCAACCTGATTATCCAGCGGGCCTTCCACGTCCATGATCTGGAAGAGGAAAACCGCCGACTGGCGATGGCCGAAGCGTCGACGCCGGTGCCCGGCCTGATCACCACCAACGCCGAAATGATCCAGCTCTGCGCCGACTTACGCAAGTTTGCCCAAACCGATGTCACCGTCCTTCTGCTCGGCGAGAGCGGGACCGGGAAGGAGGTGCTCGCCCGCGCCGTCCACCAGCTCAGCAACCGTCGCAAGGGCCCGTTTACCGCCATCAACTGCGCGGCGATCCCCGACCACCTCCTTGAAAGCGAGTTGTTCGGCCATGAAAAGGGGGCCTTTACCGGTGCAGTCCGCACCACCCAGGGAAAGGTCGAACTGGCCAGCGGTGGCACCCTGTTTCTCGATGAGATCGGCGACCTGCCTCTGCCGCTGCAGGCCAAGCTGTTCCGGTTTCTGCAGGAACGGGTGATCGAGCGGATCGGCGGCCGCCGCGAGATCGCGGTCGACATCCGGATCGTCTCCGCGACCAACAAGGACCTGCAAAAGCGCATTCTGGAGGGCACATTCCGGGAGGAATTATTCTACCGCCTGGCCGAGACGGTGATCAACATCCCGCCCCTGCGCGTCCGCCCCGACGACACCGTCGTGATCGCCCATCACTTCCTCCACACCATGTCGAGCGAGCTCGGGCGCAATCTGAAGGGGTTCGACACGGCGGCGCTGGCCGCGATCTCCAGCTATGAATGGCCGGGAAACGTCCGCGAACTGGAAAACCGGATCAAGCGGGCAGTGGTCACGGCGAGCGGTCACCACATCTCGATTGAAGATCTCGACCTCCCCGTCAACGACATCGAATCACGGCGAGCCACACTCAAGCAGTCACGCGAAAAGGCGGAGCGACAGGCGATCGCCCGGGCGATGACCGAGGCAGAGGGCAATGTCTCCCGGGCGGCAAAGATCCTCGACGTCAGCCGGCCGACGCTGTATCAGTTGCTTCGGGAATACGGTGTCAAACATTAGTGTGTCCTTTTTGCTTCAACCGGATTTCTTGGTCGGCCGGCTCTTGCCCGCCGGGCCGCGGCGGTTTAGAGGGGCAGTGCCCGCACGCCGTTCGAAGAGGAGGGATGAGGATGGCGGCTGAATTCCGCACGCTCAACCGCAGTGCCGTAGGACTTTGCCTGGCCGCCGGCCTGATGCTGGCGGGATGCAGTGACGATGTCCGCGAACTGCCGCCGCTTGACCCGTCCGAGGACTTCCAGGCGCCGGCCTACCGCATCGGTCCCGGAGACAACCTCAACATCTTCGTCTGGCGCAATCCCGAGCTGACCACCTCAGTGCCGGTTCGGCCGGACGGGCGGATCTCGGTGCCGCTTCTCGAAGACGTGACCGCCGCTGACAAGACGCCGAGTGAACTCGCCCGCGAGATCGAGAAGGAACTCGCCGTTTTCATTCAGAACCCGCTGGTCACCGTCATCGTGACCGGCTTCGTCGGAACCTTCGAGCAGCAGGTTCGGGTCGTCGGCCAGGCGCAGCAGCCGCGCTCGATACCCTACCGGGCCAACATGACCCTGCTCGACGTGATGATCGCTGTTGGCGGCCTGACCGAATTCGCCGACGGCAACCGTGCCACCGTCGTTCGCAACGAGGACGGAACCCAGCGGTCCTACCGGGTCCGCCTTGACGATCTGCTCAAGGAGGGCGAGGTGGAGGCCAACGTCGCCGTGCTGCCCGGTGATGTGGTGATCATCCCGGAGACCTTCTTCTAAGCGATCCCGGGGGCAATCGTTCCAACCACGCGGCCACCGCGAACCTCGCCGCCCTCGGGGACCGACCGGGACAGCACAGCGGCGCGGTGGCCCACGGCCGCCGGGCGCAATCGACCATGGGCGTCTGCTTCCTCCACACCGCCGACTGGCAGATCGGCAAGGCGTTCGGAAATTTCCCGGAGGGAGCGCGCGCCGCGCTGGCTGCCCGGCGCATCGAAGCCGTCCGCGATATCGCGCGGATCGCCGCCGAGGCCGGAGCCGAGGCGGTGCTGGTCGCCGGTGATGTGTTCGAGACCCCGGCGGTGGGCGATGAGACGCTCCGCAGGACGCTTGTTGCGCTCGAACCGTTTCCCGGGCCCTGGGTCCTGCTTCCCGGAAACCACGACCCTGCCCTGGCGGAGAGTCCCTGGACCCGCATCCGCCGGCTGACCCGCGCAGAAAACATCATCCTCGCCACCGAGCCGCGACCCGTCGAGGTCCCGGCGGGGCGATTGACGGTATTCCCGGCGCCCCTGCAGCGCCGCCGGGAAATCGTCGACCTCACCGACTGGTTCGACGACGCCGAGGCAGCGCCCGGGTCAGTGCGGGTCGGGCTCGCCCACGGCAGCGTCAGCGGTTATCTGCCCGCCGAGGCCGAGGCGGGCAATCCGATCGCCGCGGATCGGGCGGTGCGGGCCGGTCTCGACTATCTCGCCCTCGGCGACTGGCACGGCACCCTCCCGATCGAACCCCGTACCTGGTATTCGGGAACGCCGGAGCCCGACCGGTTCCGTGCCAACGAGCCCGGTCAGGTGCTGATCGTGCGGATCGAAGCCCCCGGCGCGCTGCCGCAGGTCGAACGGCGGCCGACCGGCCGCTTCCACTGGCACCAAACCGCGTCCACGATCCACAATCCGGAGGATGTGGAGGCGCTGCGTGCGGAGATCCTGGCCCTCGCCGCGCCGCTGGAGTCGGCGGTGGTCCGGATGAACCTGGACGGCGCGCCGAATTTCCGGACCCGGCTGCGACTGGACGAAACACTCGACGACCTCCGGGCCCGGATGCTGTCTCTGGAGGTGGACGATGCGCGCCTGGTGCCGGAGCCGGGCGAGGATGATCTGGACCAGATCGACACGCTCGGGTTCGTCCGCACCGCCATCGACGCCTTGCGCACCCGGGCGGCCAACCCGGCCGATCCCGACCGGGAGGTGGCCCGCCACGCCCTGCAAATCCTCTATCTCGCCCACCGAAAGGGTGGCTGAACCGTGAAGATCCGTCGCATCCGCATCGAGAACTTCCGGAAGTTCCTTGCTCCGGTGGCCATCGACGGCCTTCCTGACGGTCTGGTGATCCTTGCCGGTGACAACGAAGAGGGCAAATCCACGGTCCTGGCGGCAATTCAGTGCGCGCTCTTCTGCCGCCATCGCCTCGGCGGCGAAGCGGCCCAGGCAATGCAGCCGTTCGGCTCGTCGCTGCGCCCCGAGATCTCGGTCGAGTTCGAACTGAACGGAAGCCGCTATACGGTGCGCAAGGCGTTCTGCCAGCGCCCGGAAGCGGAGTTGGTCACCCCCGGCGGAACCTTCAGCGGTGACGCGGTGGAGGACCGGCTGCAGGACCTGCTCCGGTTCGAGCCCCCAGGCCGGGGCGCCGCCAAGGTCGATAACCGCGGCATCTGGGGACTGTTCTGGGTCGATCAGGGCACCTCGTTCGCGCCGCTGCCGATCAGCGGCACCAGCCGGGAGGCGCTCGTCGCGGCCCTGGAGGGCGAGGTTGGGCAGGTCCTCGGTGGCGAGCGCGGCCGCGCCCTGCTCAGCGCCATCGAGCAGCAGTACGGCGCTCTCTTCACGAAACGGGGACAGCCAAGAGGCGACTACAAGGAAAGCCTGGACCGTGTTCAGACGCTCGAACGGACGCTGCAGGAAACGCGCCAAGAGATGGCCGAGTACGAGCAAAAAGTGGAGCATCTCGGCCGCGTCCGCGCGAGGCTGAACGACTACACCAAGGGCCGGAGCCTCGAACTGGCTCAGGCCCGGCTGAAGGCGCTGGAAGAAGAAGAGAAAAAGATCGTCGCGCTGACAGCCGCCTGGGAGCGTGCCCAACAGGAGCAAAGACTTGCGGCGGCGGGAAGAACCACCGCCGCCCAAACCTGGCAAGCCCGCCAGGAGCTGATCCGCAAGGCCGCAGAAGCCGCCGAGCGCCGCGCCACCCTGACCGAGACGGGCAAGCAGGTCGAACGCCGCTCTGCCGAGGCCGAGGCGGAAGTTCAGCAGGCCGAGGCGCTCGTCACCGCGGCCCGGGAGGACCTGGCAGCAGCGCAATCAGCACTGGCGGCGCGGGAACAGGAGGTGCGCCGAGCCCGGCTGGAGCGGGACGTGGGTGAACTCAGCCGACGCCTCGACAAGGCGACGGCGGCAGCCGACCAGGCCAGGGAAGCGCGACGGCAGGCGGCGGCGATTGCGATCGACGACAAGTCCCTCGCCCCGCTCGAAGAACTCGAGGCCAAGGCAGTCGCCGCGGCTTTGCGTCTGGAGACCCTGGCCACCCGTCTCGAGTTCGCGCCCGAGGGCGACCGGCTGATTGTCGCCGACGGCACCAGTCTCTCCACCGGTGCCCCCCTGCGATTGACCGCACCGGCGACCCTCTGGCTGGAGGGGTTCGGGACTGTAACCGTCACGCCCGGCGGCGACGACCTCACAACGCGGCGCCGGGCCGCGGAGGAGGCCAGCCGGGACCGGGATCGCGCCCTCCAGGCCGTGGGAACCGACAGCCTGCGCGCCGCGCGCGAGGCTCACCACCGCAGGTCGGAGCTGCTGAACGAGGCGGCCCGCTTCGATGCCGCAGTGACGGCCCACGCACCCGATGGCCCCGACATTCTGCGAACGGAACTGGATCGAAGGACTGCTGAACTGACGGCCTTGACCCGAGGCAGCACCGACGACGCTCCGCCCCTTGAGGACGCGGAAGCCCTGTGTGCCGCCGCCCGGGAAGCATGCGAGACGGCAACCGCGCCGCTGCGTCACGCGGACAGCACCCTCAGCCAGGCCCAAACCGGACACCGTCAGGCCCGCGAGGCATGGATCAAAGCGCAGACCGAACTGACCGCAGCGTCGGACCAGGCGGAGACGCTGCAAACCGAGCTTGAACGGGCGCGCGGCCTCGCCAGCGACGAAGACCTGCGTGCCGCCCTGGTCAGCACCGCGACCGACGTTGAGGCTGCCAACGCCGTGGTCGAGGCCCGCCGCGCCGAGCTGGACCGTGCCAATCCCGAGGAAATCCGCCTGCGGCTGGACGCCGCCCGGGACGAGGTCCGGGTCATTGCCGCCGACATCGACGCCCTCACCCGGACGGACATCGAGGTCACCAGCGAGCTGCGCGCGTTGGGACAGCTCGGGCTCGGCGAGGCCGTTCAGGTGCTGGAGGGCCAGCTGGAGCGGGCCCGGGCCCGGGCCGCCCGCCTGGAGCGCGATGCCCGGGCGCTGGCGCTGTTGCGAGACGCGCTGACGGCCGCCGAGCGGCAGGCCAGGGAAGCGTTCCTGGCGCCGATCCATCAGCGGATCAAGCCCTACCTGCGCTATCTCTTCCCGAACAGCGACCTGGTCCTCGATGACGACAATTTCGGCAGGCTGCGGCTGCGCCGGGAAGGCCGGGAGGAGCCCTTCGACGCCCTCAGCGTCGGCACCCGCGAACAGTTGGCGATCCTGACCCGGCTCGCCTTCGCCGATTTCCTGGACGAGACCGGCCAGCCGGCGGCGCTGATCCTCGACGATGCCCTGGTGTACGCCGACGATGAACGGTTCGGGCGGATGCAACTTGTGCTCCGGCGCGCCGCCGAGCGCCTGCAAATCCTGATCCTCACCTGCCGCGAACGCGATTATCGGGGAATTGGCGCGCCGATCATCCGCCTCGCCGATTGCCACGGATCCCGGTGACCGTCCTGACCAGGGCTGCAGCCCCCGTGGAACAGCGGCAGGCGGCGGCGGCCGATAACCGGCTGTGTTGCGGGAATGGGACAAATGCCGGATACGAGACCGCGAGCGGCGGGCGTTATCCGCTTTGCGGAACCTTCCAGCCGCGTTCGGGGTCCCCCATCGCGCGCCGCATCATCAGATAGGCCTTCCAGTAGTTGAAGATGCCGCCGAGGAAGAACAGACCGCTTCCGACCAGATATTGCCAGGCCAGAAAGCTGTAGAGGATCCTCTGGTCATTGTGGGTCTCGACGGGCCACAGGTAGGGGATCGACGCGACGGTGAAGAGTACTGAGCCGACCACAAATGAGACCGCCGTGAGGTTCATGAGCTGCATGCTGAGTAGAGTGCTCGCCTTGACGATCTGGAGAACATTGACGGAGGCCCCGAGAACGAACAAAGCGCTGCCGACCACAAAGCACCAGGCTCCGGCGATGGTCCACCCCACCTGCGAGAGAAAGAACACGCTGCCAACCGTAAACAGAATCGTGCCGGAGAGGTAGGTCGCCGACGCAGTCAGTTCCAGAACAGACGGGCTTGTCCGTTGCGGAGCCAGGCTGTAGCGGATCGCTTCGGCCATATCATGGCCAGTGACAATAAGGTAGAGCAGTGAGCCGAAGAAAAACGTCCACGCGCCAATGTCAGCGTATGCTTCGAAACGGGGAAAGAACAGAATGCTGCCAACGATGAAGACGAGACCACCCAGTTTATACAGTCCCGCGTTGATCGTCTCCCATCGGAACTGGGCGCGCACATCGGTCGGGAGGCTGCTCAGATCGTGAAGTCTCGGCCGATTGGCAAAGAGGTGCGGCATGCGGCTGGCGTCTCCGGTTTGCCGGTAATCCCGACCGGCGGCTCCCACTGGATCGGCTCCTTCGCCTGGTTCCGAAGCGATGGATCGGTCGATCTGCCAAGCGCTTGATCCTGTGGTTCGATACAGCTGACGGAGGGGACTCATCCGGCAGTGGCGAACCACTGGGTATCGGATTGTGGAGCCCGCCACCACCCGGTTGTGATCTGACCGTGCGCCTGTCAAGCGCTTCGGGGCTCGGGCGGAGAGCCCGGTTCGACGGCACTCCAACGCGCCGGTCCGGGCTGCCTGTTGCCGTCAGGCAAAGGACTGCTTAGCGTGGCCTCGTTGGAGCGTCTGAGGAGGCACGCCCCATTCGCGATACCCGGCTGACGCGACGCTTGGCGGCCGGCGTGCTCACCGGAATTCACCTCGACTACATCAACGCCGGTGCGGGGGTGATCACCGCGAACACGTTTGCCTCCTCGCGGTTGATGCTGGGACCGGCCGGCCTCGCTAACCACTTCGGGGAGATCAACCGGACGGCAATCGCCGCGCCAGGTCTTCGATCGCCGACCGAACCAGAGCGTCGTGCGTTTGCGGAATCTTGTGTTTGGCGCCGTCGATCCGCGTGAGATCGACACGGGGTGCGCCGGTCAGGTGGTCGCGCAGATAAGCGCCATTGCGCGGCCCGACCAGCCAATCCCGCGAGCCCTGCAGGATACGGACGGGGCAACGGATTTCAGGCAGCCGTCCGGCAAGGGCTTCGAGCTGTTGTTCCAGCGCCATCACCTCATCGACGGCGGTGGCCCAGCGTTCCGGTAACAGCCGGTAGAATGGCCGCGCATTGGCGAGCCTTTGCCACCAGGCGGGATGGTTCGAGGCCGGTTCCAGAGCGCCGGCAGTGACGACGAGGCCAGCGACCGCGTCGGGATAATCTGCCGCCATCTGACAGACGATCGGGCCACCTTGGGACTGTCCGACCAGGATCGTCCCGATGCCCTTGCGGGTTACCAGCAACGGCGAGATCAGTCGGGCTTGCTGGTCCAGCGCGGGCACGGACCGACCGGGGCCGCTTTCGCCGAAGCCGGGGCGATCCACAGCCACGGCTTCCAGGTCCGCGGGCGGATCGTTCAGGAAGCGCTCCCAGTAAATCGCCGCGTTCGGCGAGCCATGGACGAACAGGACCCGTGGCCGGTTCTGGCGGCCGGGGGAGCGCAGATAACTGATTTTCGTCCCGCTACTGCAGACCGATGCCCGTTCGTACATTGCTGCGCCGTCTCCAACGATTTGCCGGCCTCCGGCCTCGGCAGACCAACGCCGCAATCGGAAGGAGAGCCCCGCGGATATCGCAGGCCTGCAGGAGCTTCGCCGGCAGCGACGGCCGCATCCCGAGCGCCATCGGTCCCGTTGCAGCCCGTGTCGATCCACCGCGCCCCGGGACCGGAACAGGCAGAAGCCCAGCTCTCTGGCCCCGTTCGGCGACAATCGGGAGGGTGACAGGCTTGGCAACGTGCTGCCTTCTCATGGGAAAAAATCCCACGCTCCCGCTCCCCCGCTTGCCGGCCGCGGTGCCGGTGGTCCGCGCGGGCTCCAGCCGTCCCGATGACCGGAGCGCTCAAGGTCGTGTCCGTCGTCGGGCCAAGCCTTGCCTTTATCCTGCGGCGTCGGGAACATACTGCATCGGGCGGATTGGCCTGACCGTCGTTGCCTGGGGTCCCATGGGGCTTTCGCCGTGAATGAGGACGAGTTCGACCGGCTGTCCTTCTGCGAGATCGTCGAAGTCCGCATCCACGACACTGTTGCGATGGAAATAGACTTCCCGGCCATCATTGGTCGCAACAAAGCCGTAATCCTGGGCTGAAAACAACCTCAAGACCCGTCCCTGTAGAGACGCTGGATGCTCTTTGACGTCGCCCTGAAGCTGGCGGACATATTCTTTGAGTTTCCGTTCCGCAGCACTGAATGTGTCCTCAATAGCCACATAGGCGTCATGGTGGGCGCGGACGTCACCGGGTGCACGGCTGATCACCAGGGTGTTTCGTGGAACGCTCATCTCGATTCGGATGTGATAGATGTTCCCTTTCTGATGCCGCTGATGCGGCAATTCGACAGCAACCCGGCAACTGATGAGGCGCGGGAAGATTTTTTCCAGTTTGGCAACTTTTTCCCGGATGCGCGCTTCGATGAATTCGGAGGATTCCAGATTCACAAACGCGATTTCGAGCGGTACCTGCATCACCATACCTGTTCACCTGGGGTTACGCACTGGCACGAGTCCCAACCCGGCAGTATGCCGGGTTTCAGCCGGTTTGCCATTTAACGCTGCAAATCTATCAGCCAGCCAGCGTCACTTTGACGCATCCCGGTGCTCGCGCTCGGGAAAGTCGGACTGTCCCGGCTTCTCCGCTTCGAGCTTCTCGATCCGTGCAGCGATGGCGCCGACCGGGCGTGCGAACCGGGCGAGCAGCAGATAAAGGACCGGAACCACGAAGAGCGTGAGGAACGTGGCAAGGGCGATGCCACCAATGACCACCGTGCCGATGACTTCCCGGGCCTCCGCACCCGGGCCTGTCGCCAGGGCCAGGGGCACCGCCGCGAACGCCGTCGCCACGCTGGTCATCACGATCGGGCGCATCCGAACCCCCGCCGCCTCGACCACGGCATCCCGCACGCTCATATCCTGATCGCGGAGCTGATTGGCGAACTCGACAACCAAAATGGCATTCTTGGCCATCAATCCGATGACCAGAATCAGCGCGATCTGACTGAATACGTTAAACGTTTGTCCCGTCAGAGCGAGCGCTGCGAGACCGCCGCTAACCGCCAGTGGCGCCGGCAGCAGAACGATCAGCGGATGAATGAAGCTCTCGAACTGCCCGGCCAGAACCAGAAAGACGACAAGGAACGCAAGAGAAAACGCGCCCCATC